>JBIQMI010000054.1:5695-15556 GCA_044463585.1 Cryomorphaceae bacterium | reverse complement strand
GCACGCCCTGGGCGCATAGGGGACCGTGAGGCCGTGTTGGGCCTGGCCACCTCCTTGATCATGCCACTGCTAAAGGACAGGCCGGTGCTTTTCGCGCTGCACGGCCACCAAGCTCCCATGCTTTCCGTGGGCGGCGTGATGCGGCAAACGGATGCCGGCGGATTGCATGCCGCATTGGCCAGCACCGGCGCGGGATCAAGCTTCGGCGATGTGCCGGACAAGGGCATGGTACTGGGCATGGTGCATGTGCCGTGGTAGCACCCGAACCGCACAATGATCGGAACAGTTGTTGCGTATGCTGCGTACCACGGTTTTCATGCGTGCCTTCCTACATAGCATACTGCGCAGCTTCAATGCGTTCGAAGCCTGGTTCGGGTCGCGCTTCGGCTGGTTCTTCACCAACGGCATGAAGCAGCAAAGGCCACCTGCCCCCGCACCGCCCGGCGGCCGTTAGGCCAAATTAGAGCTTGATGCAAACGTTGCGCGCCTCGGTAAAGAACCGCAGCGCTTCGCTCCCGCCTTCCCTGCCCACGCCGCTGTTCTTCATGCCGCCGAAAGGAGTGCGCAGGTCGCGCAGCATCCAGCAGTTCACCCAAACGATCCCGCTCTTCAACTGGGCTGCCACACGGTGCATGCGCGGCCCGTTGGTGGTCCACAGCATGCTGGCAAGGCCGTAGCGCGTTCCATTGGCCGCCCCCACCGCTTCTTCTTCCGTATCGAAGGGTTGGATGGTGACCACCGGCCCGAAGATCTCTTCCTGGTTCGTGCGGCATTCCGGTCCGAGGCCTTCGATCACCGTGGGGGCAATGAACCAGCCCCCGGCCAATTTGCCCTCCAAGCGCACACGATGCCCACCGCACAACACGTTGCCGCCTTCCCGCTTGGCCAGCTCAATGTAGCCCAGCACCTTTTCCATGTGCGCCTGGCTGATCACCGCCCCGATCTCCGTGGCAGGGTCGGCAGGGTCGCCTACCCGCAGTTTGGCCGCGCGTTCCACGAACGCTTCCCTGAAGCGTGGGTACAGCGATCGCTGGACAAGGATGCGGGAACCGCATAAACAGATCTGCCCTTGATTGCGGAAGGAAGACCGCAAGGTCTCCTCCAGCATGGCATCGAAATCGCAATCGTCGAAAATGAGCACCGGGTTCTTGCCACCCAGTTCCAGGCTCAATTTCTTGAACATCGGGGCCGCCGTGGCGGCGATCTGTGCACCGGTGGAGGTACCGCCGGTAAACGAGATCGCCGGAATGCCGGGGTGCGCGGTAATGGCCGTGCCCACCTTGGGGCCGGTACCCTGCACAATGTTGAGCACACCGGGCGGCAGCCCGGCCTCCTTGCAGCATTCAGCCAGCATCATGGCAGTAAGCGGCGTAAGCTCCGAGGGTTTTGCCACCACGGTGCAGCCCGCGGCCAATGCCGGCGCGATCTTCCAGGTGAACAAGTACAGGGGCAGGTTCCACGGGCTGATGCAGCCCGCCACGCCCACCGGTTGGCGATCCGTGTAATTGATCGCAAGCGAGTCGGTAAAATGGGCCTCGCTTTGCTCATGGAGGATCGCGGTGGCGAAAAAGCGCAGGTTGGCCACCGCACGGGGAATGTCCACCTCACGGGCCAAGGCCACCGGTTTGCCGTTGTCGCGGCTTTCCGCTTGGGCAAACGATTCCAGGTCGCGCTCCACCAGCGCGGCAACGCGCATGAGCGCATCGTGGCGGCCCTGCCGCCCCATGGCCTGCCAACCGGCCAACGCGGCCTGTGCGGCCTCCACGGCAAGATCGACATCTGCGGCGGCGCTGTCGGCTATGCGTGCGAATACACGCCCTTCGGCCGGCGCTTGACCGTCGATCCAACCACCCCCAACAGCGGGGCCGAGCGTCCCGTTGATGTAATTCAGCACCTGCTCCATACGGGCAAAGTTAGCGGGGCATTGGCCGGGCCATGGCGGTTAAACATCGTTACCGGTCCGGCCGTTCCGCCGCTTGCCGATAACTTTCAGCCTGCATGGAGAAGGGCGCCACCACAACGCTGATCATCGTATTGGCCTTGGCCTTGTTGGGTTTGGTGGGCATCCAGGCCAAATGGGTGCACGACACCTGGGAGCTGAAGGACGCGCAATTGGGCGAGAACATCGACAACGCGCTGGTAGCGGTGAGCGAGCGCTTGGAGCGTGCCGAGGCCCGGGGCCAACTGGGCCAATTGCCGGGCAGCGGCAGCATGCACCTCGGCCCACCACCCGCCGATTCCAGCATGCACGGGCCAGTACTGAGCGACCAGACCTTGGATGAGCTGTTGCGGGGCATCCTCAGCGCAGGCATGTTCCGCAACGTCCACGAGCGCATCGATCCACGCCTGCTGGACTCGCTGATCCGCGAGGAACTGCAACTGCGCCATATTCCTTGGAGCTTTGAGTTCGGTGTGTTCGGCCATGATGGCGCCGTGTTGCTTGGGCCGGCCGGTGAGGCGGACACCGCCCGGCTCGCCGCAAGCCCGCACCAGGTACAGTTGTTCCGCAACGATTGGTGGCCGGGCCCGGACGAGAGCGGTTCCTGGTGGCTAAGGTTGCACGTGGCCCCCCGGCCCGCCGCCTTGCTTCGCAGCCTGTGGCCCTTGGTGGCCGCCTCATCCACACTGTTGCTGGTGGTGGCCGTGGTGTTCGGCCTCACGGTAAATGCGCTGTTCAGGCAGAAGCGCTTGGGCGAGATCAAGAACGACCTGGTGAACAACCTTACCCATGAACTGAAGACCCCCATCAGCACCATTTCCCTGGCCTGCGAGGCGCTGAACGACCCGGCCGTGCCCAAGGACCCCGACCAACTGCAACTGCTGACGGGCATGATCCGCGAGGAGAACAAACGGCTGGGCATGCTGGTGGAGAATGTTTTGCTAAGCGCAGTAACGGAAAGCGAGGGCATGCAGCTGAAGCTCGCCGACGTGGACATGCACGCGCTGCTTACCGAGGTGGTGCGCACCAGTGCGCTGCTGGTGGAGCGCAAGGGCGGTTCCATCAGCTTGCACCCGGGGGCCGAGCTGGCCCATGTGCGCGGCGACCGCACCTTCCTGACCAGCATTTTTTACAACCTGATCGACAATGCGGTGAAATACTGCGTGGTGGCCCCCGTTGTGAAGATCACCACGCGCAGCGATGCGCAGACCCTAACGATCGAGGTGCAGGACAACGGACTGGGCATACCCCGCGGTGAACAGCGAAAGATCTTCGATCGTTTGTACCGCATACCCACCGGCAACGTGCACAACGTGAAGGGTTTCGGACTTGGGCTGAGCTATGTGCGGTCGGTGGTCGAACGCCATGGCGGACGCATACGCGTGGAAAGCAATGCCATGCCCGGTGACCGTACCGCGGGAAGCCGCTTCATAATCGACCTACCTTTTGAGCAACATGGAGAAAAAGACACGACTGCTGCTGTGCGAGGATGACCATAACCTGGGCCTTCTCCTTGCCCAATACCTGCGGGCCAAGGATTTCGATGTGGAGCATTGCACCGATGGCGTGCAGGGCTGGGAAGCCTATCGGAAAGGAAAGTTCGACCTGTTGCTGTTGGACGTGATGATGCCGGACAAGGACGGTTTCACCCTTGCGCGCGAGATCCGCGAGCACGACCAGCAAACGCCCATCATCTTCCTGACCGCGAAAAACCTGCGACCCGATGTGGCCAAGGGATTCGACTCCGGCGCCGATGACTACATCACCAAGCCGTTCAGCATGGAGGAATTGCTTTGGCGCATACAGGCCGTGCTCCGCCGCGCTTGGGGAGAGGCCCCCGCCGAGGAGCGCAGGACCGACTTCACACTGGGCAAATACACCTTCGACGCGCGCCGGCAGTTATTGATCGGGCCTAGCGGGGAACGCAGCCTTACCACCAAGGAGAACGAATTGCTGCATTTGTTGTGCGAGCACAAGAACCAATTGCTGGAGCGCCCCGTGGCGCTTACACATGTATGGGGCGAAAGCAACTACTTCAATGGGAGAAGCATGGACGTGTACATCGCGAAATTGCGCAAATACCTGGCCGACGACCCGGACGTAATGGTGGCCAATGTGCACGGAAAAGGCTTCAGGCTGGTTGTGCCCGGCGAAGCCGGTTCACGGGGCAATGCTTAGTCTTGTGCGGCGGCCGCACAGTACCGTTCAACATTCCCCTGCAACCCAAGCAACCGATCCGATACCGGGCCCGCCCAGGTGGAATTGATGGACCTTGCCGGCCATACCGTTTACAGCCACACGCAAAACCCAGCGGGGCAGTCCTTCACGCTTGAACTGGAAGGAAAACTGGCGCCAGGCCTCTACCTGCTCAGTCTTACCAACCGGGAGGGCCGGGCCAGCCGCCGCGTAACGGTGCGGTAGCCAACGCGGCATGGGAGATCGAGAGCGGCCCGCAAGGGCCGTTCTTGCTTTGGTGTTATAGCGCCCCCGTTCGCCCACCGTCAACCGGCAGGTTCACGCCGGTGATGTAGGCGGCCGATGGTCCTGCCAGAAAGCAGATCGCGGCAGCGGTTTCGGCGGGCTCCGCGAAACGGCGAAGGGGGATTTCCTGCAGCATTTCACTGGCCACCACCTGCCCGCTTACGCCTTCCTTCCGGCCCTTGTTGGCAATGATGGCCTCCAACCTGCCGGTGGCCGTGGCGCCAGGCAACACATTGTTCACCGTGATGTTGTAGGGTCCCAGTTCGTTCGCCAAGGTCTTGCTCCACTGCGCCACCGCACCGCGCACGGTATTGCTCACGCCCAAATTGGGCAAGGGCACCTTTACGCTGGTGCTGATCACGTTGATGACGCGCCCCTGCTTCCGCTCCTTCATGCCCGGCACAACGGCCAGCACCAAGGTTTGGAATGCCAGCAGGTGAAGCCTGAACGCGGAGGCATAGGCCTCAATGGCGGCCTCATGCGCCAAGCCGGGCGGCGGGCCGCCGGTATTGTTCACCAGAATGTCCACCTCGTTGCGTGCCATGTGCGCCGCGATCGCCTGTTGCAACGCAGCGGTGTCGGCCATATCGGCAACAAGTACCTGATGGCTTTGGCCTTGGGATAAATCCAGCGCGGCCAAGGCCTGTTCCAGTTTCACCTTGTCCCTGGCGAGCAGTGTGACGCTGGCCCCCAGCTTGGCCATCTCCACGGCGGTGGCATGGCCGATGCCTTGATTGCCGCCGCCCACCAAGGCGTGCAGCCCGTCCAATCGGATGTTCATGGAACAAAGGTCGGGCTTGGCCGTTGTACCTTCCGGCCACGCCACAGCGGGGCCTGCGTGAAGGCATTGGCGCAGGCTACCTTTGGCGCATCCTCACGAAATCGTTCAATTCTCCAAAAAAACCCGCATGGTTCCTAGAAAAATTACGCTCGGCGCACTTGCCGCAACATGTTTCCTGTTTGCTTCAGCCCAACTGCAAGCCCAAACCCCGCCGCCCAACGATCGCTGCGAGGATGTAACGCCCGGCTTGTTGGCCATAGGCGGCACCTTGATCTTCGAAGGGAACAACGAGAACGCCACCACCACGGGCGACAACGTCCCCGGCGGTGGCCTCGATGCGTTCAACTCGGCCGTGGTGTGGGAGGCTTTTACCATCAGTGAATGCGCCAACGTACGCATCAGCTTCTGCGGCTCGGTCGCAGCATTCCTGTCAACCTCATACTGGAACGCGCTGGCCACGGAATGTCCCGCCAACAACCTTGTAGTAACACTGGACTATAACAACCTCGAGTGCAGCGATGGCCAGCCCGTGCTGTACTTCCCGGAACTACCTGCGGGCACCTATTACTATCCTGTTTACGCCGATCAAGGCGGCCCACATGGCGACTACGTGCTGGAGGTCAGCGCCACCGCCTGTGGTACAGCGCCCCCGGTGGCCGATGCCGGCCCCGACCAATTCCTGTGCAGCAGTAGCAACACCGCTACCATGGCCGCTAATACGCCCGACGCGCCGGCAACCGGTACTTGGAGCGTGGTCAGCGGCAGCTTCAGCATTGCCGACCCTTCCGATCCACATACCGAACTGACGGGACTGGCCATCGGCGAGAACGTGGCGGCCTGGACCGTGGACGATGGGGCAGGCAATACCGCGGCCGACCAGGTGAGCATTTTCGTATTTGATGAAACCAACCCGGAGGCATATGCCGGCCCGGACCAGGAAGTTTGCGGCACCAATGCCGTACTACAGGCCAGCACAGTCGTTTTCCCCGCTACGGGAGTATGGAGCGTGGCGGGCGGCACAGGCAGCTTCGCGGACAGCAGCGACCCCAACACAACGGTCAGTGGACTATCCATCGGTGAAAACAAGTTCGTTTGGACGGTGGACAACAGCCCCTGCGCCAATGGGACCACTTCGGATATGGTGACCATTGTGGTGATCGACACCACCGGCTTCGTGGCCCATGCGGGGCCCGGTCTTTCCACATGCTCATCCACGGACACGATCCTGTTGCAAGCCACCGCACCTCAAGCCCCGGCCACCGGAACATGGGCCTTGGTGAGCGGCAGTGCCACCATTGTGGATCCCAACGACCCTCAAAGCCCCATCACCGATCTTTCCATTGGCGAGGCGGCATTCGCTTGGACCGTTGAATACAGCGGGCCATGCGGTACCGGCATCAGCTCGGACACCGTGCGCGTAGTGGTGTATGATGCCGACCATGCCGTTGCCGATGCCGGGACCGATCAGGATCTGCAAGAACCGGTGGACCATACCACCTTGGCGGCCAATGCCGCCAATGCCCCTGCCACAGGAAGTTGGACGCTCGTGAGCGGCTCCGCAACGTTCACGGACCCCAACGACCCCAACACCGCGGTAACTGAATTGGCCGCGGGTGCCAACGTGCTTCGTTGGACCATTAACAACGGGGCTTGCGGAACGAGCAGCGACGATGTGACCATAACCGTGACCGCCCAACCGGTCATACCCGCGCTGATGCCAGGCGATACACTTCAGATCATAGGCAACAACTCCACTGCGGTGGATAGCGTGGGCCTGGGGGTACCTGCGGCATGGGCCGCGTTCAACTTGGGCGAATGCGCCAACGTTCGGGTTGATTACTGTGCCATGGCCACACCGTTCACCATGTTCTCGAATGGCCTGTACGCGGATATGCCCGGCGGGGCCATGGTGCTCCCGGATTCCATGGCCCTGTGCGCGAACGATTCGCCCGAACTGTATTACACGGCGCTGCAGCCCGGCATCTATTGGATCGCCGTACTGATGGACCCGGACGATGCTTCCGGCGACTATGAATTGACCATCACGGCCACAGCCTGTGCAACCGTGGTGGTGGTGCCGAACGATTCCTGTGCCAACGCCCAGGCGATCGTGCCGCAAGGAAGCGGGCCCATTTATACCGCAGGCGTGTTCGGCACGCTCTCCGGGGCCACGCTCACGCCTCCAATACCCGTTTGCGCCGATGATTTCGGAGTATGGCAAGACCTCTGGTACAGCATTGAAGTCGAGGATAACGACCTCGTGCTGCTCGAACTGGACACCACCCTCAGCGACGTTGCCGGCCTAGAGGTATTCCGGAGCTGCACCGACACGAGCATTGCCTGCTCGAATGACGGGGAACCGTTGGAACTGGGCGGGTTGACGGCGGGCACGCTGATCATCCGCGTATTCAGCCAAGAGCCGGACACGTTCCTGCTCCTTGTTACAGTGGACCGCTCCACCGGGATCCGTTCGGCGGACATGAACAGCTTCACCTTGCATCCCAACCCGGGCAACGGGAACTTCACGATCGATGCACCGTTCACTTCCGCAACGGCCCACCTCACCATTCGCGACATGGCGGGGCGCATGGTTGCGGAACGCCAAACCGCGGTATCGGCCGGGCAGCCTGTACAGGTAAGCCTGCAAGGCCAATTGAACCCTGGCATGTACACAGTGGAATTGTCCAATGGGGTTGTGCGTTCACACGCACGCCTGGTGGTGCAGTAACCGCCGGACCTTGGGAGGTGCCGGAAGTTGATGTGCTTCCGGCACCTTCTTTTTTCCACCCTATCCAGCGGGCCGTACCTTCGGGGATCTTATCACTGTAGCCATGAGCGTTCGCCGACCTTTCAATTTGATGCAATGGGTGAAGGACAACCGCGAGTTGTTGAAGCCTCCTGTGGGGAACAAGAACCTGTACGTTGATGCCGGCGATTTCATAGTAATGGTGGTAGGCGGGCCTAACGCCCGTAAGGACTACCACTGGAACGAAACCGAAGAACTCTTTCTCCAATTGGAAGGCGATATTGAGGTAGGGGTCCAAGAGGATGGAAAAGCGGTGAAGATCCCGATCCGAGAGGGGGAGATGTTCCTGCTGCCGGCACGTACCCCGCATTCGCCTGCGCGGCCCTCAGGCAGTGTTGGCCTGGTGGTGGAGGCCAAGCGCGACGACCGCGAAATGAAGGATGGGCTGCTTTGGTTCTGCGAAAACTGCAACAACAAACTCTGGGAAGACTATTTTGTGTTGCACGACATTGAAAAGGACTTTCTTCCGCGCTTCAGGAAATTCTACGGCAGCGAGGAATTGCGCACATGCAAGCGATGCGGCCACGTGATGGAAGCCGACCAACGCTACGTTTGAACCATGCCCGAATTGCTTGCTGTAGACATCCACACCCACATACTTCCCGAGAACATTCCGGACTTTGGCCGGCGGTTCGGGTACGGTGGCTTCATCCACCTGGATCATCACCGGCCCGGCTGCGCGCGGATGATGAAGGACGACCGCTTTTTCCGCGAGGTGGAGGCCAATGTGTGGGATCCAGGGGTGCGCATGCAGGAATGCCGCCAACACCAAGTGCATGTGCAGGTGTTGAGCACGGTACCGGTTATGTTCAGCTACTGGGCCCGGCCGCAGGATACGCTTACGCTGGCCATGTTCCTCAACGACCACATTGCCGGGATCGTGGAACGGCACCCCAAGGAATTCATCGGTCTGGGCACATTGCCCATGCAGGAACCTGCTTTGGCCATACGTGAATTGGAGCGCTGCAAAAAGATAGGCTTACGTGGGGTGGAGATCGGCACCCACGTTGAAGGACAGAACCTCGGGGAAGATCACCTTTTCCCGGTGTTCCAGGCTTGCGAGGAATTGAACATGGCCGTTTTCGTGCATCCATGGGACATGCTCGGCAAGGAGCGCACGGAGAAATATTGGTCGCCCTGGCTGGTGGCGATGCCCATGGAAACCACCTTGGCCATAACCAGCATGATCTTCAGTGGCCTGTTCGAAAAATTGCCTAAGCTGCGCGTGGCCTTTGCACATGGCGGGGGATCGTTCCCCGGCACCTTCGGGCGGATCCAACACGGCTTTGATGTGAGGCCTGACCTGTGCGCCGTGGACAACGCCGTGCCGCCCAAAGAATACTTGGGCCGCTTTTGGCTCGATTCCCTTGTGCACGACCCTGCCATGCTGCAGCATATCGTGAACCTGGTAGGGGCTGATCGTGTAGCCTTGGGTACGGATTATCCGTTCCCGCTTGGGGAACTGGAACCTGGCCAATTGATCCGCTCCATGCCCTGGAGTGACAAGCAAAAGGAGATGTTGCTCAGCGGTGCCGCCCTGCAATGGCTTGATTTGGAGCGCAGCGCATTCATGCCCTGACATGCACTTGCCGATTTGGTAATTCGGCTATCTTTGCCACCCGTTTCGACCAATGGTGTTTGATGCGGCGGCTTCCGGGCCGTGAAATATTGAAGAATCAGCTCAACTGGCTAAAGCGTCCCGCACAAGGCGCGTGAAGGTCATCAGTTCGAGCTTTGAAATAATGGGGGATTAGCTCAGCTGGCTAGAGCGTCCCGCACAGCGTGCGGGAAGGTCATCGGTTCGAGCTTTGAAATAATGGGGGATTAGCTCAGCTGGCTAGAGCGTCCCGCACA
>JBIQMI010000054.1:5468-5595 GCA_044463585.1 Cryomorphaceae bacterium | reverse complement strand
AGGTCATCGGTTCGAGCTTTGAAATAATGGGGGATTAGCTCAGCTGGCTAGAGCGCTTGCATGGCATGCAAGAGGTCATCGGTTCGAATCCGATATTCTCCACATCGAAGGGCTGTCCATTATAGGG
>JBIQMI010000054.1:0-5368 GCA_044463585.1 Cryomorphaceae bacterium | reverse complement strand
CCGATATTCTCCACATCGAAGGGCTGTCCGTAAAGGGCAGCCCTTTCCATTGATGCCCTTCGCAACGTACATATTGTACAGTGCCAGCCTGGACCGCTACTATGTGGGCCATGCCGAAGACCCCCATCTGCGCTTGGAACGGGACCATAACGGCGGAAGGAACAAGAGTTCCAAGGCTGGTCGTCCTTGGGAATTGCGCTGGGTGCGCTGGTTTGAAACAAGGTCGGAGGCCATGGCGATGGAGCGTGCGATCAAGGCACGTAAAAGCAGGGCCTACATCGAATCGCTGATAAAGGGGGAACGCTGATCGCTAAGCCAGCTGGCTAGAGCGTCCCGCACAGCGTGCGGGAAGGTCATCGGTTCGAATCCGATGTTCTCCACATCGAAGGGTTGTCCGTAAAGGGCAGCCCTTTCCATTGATGACCTACACTACCTACATGATCCCCTGCCACCACGAGCCAAATCCCGTTCAGCGGTGTTGATGGAATATGGCTCACCCGATTTCGGCATGGCATACCAAAGCGCGCTTTGCCAGCTTGCGGGCCATGCTGTTGAAATGGTGGAGCATCCCTTGCGCGCTTGTGTTGGCCGCTGTGCTGTGCCCTGGGCGCGTGTTTGCACAGGGTGAGCTCAGTGCATTCAGCGCTACCGGCCGCGCCGCTGCCACCACGTTCGTCACCGACTACCAAGCCATTGGCATCAACCCGGCCAACTTGGGTCAGCGGTGGCGCTTTACGAGCAAGCACGTGGCGATCGGCCTGCTGGAGGGTGCCTATGCCGCGCACTCCGACGCGCTCACCAGGGATGATATCCGGCACCGGTTGCTCAATGCGGACTTCCGATTCACGGAAGTGCAAAAGCAAGAAACGGCAAGGGCATTCGCCGATGCCGGCACCCATGCTCGGGCCGATGTAATGGCGTTGGGGCTGGCCTGGGTGAACACGGACGCCGGCGGGTTCGCCTTTCAGGTGCGCGACCGCATGCAGATGGACCTGCAATTGGGGCCGAAAATGTCCGACCTGGTCTTCCGCGGGTACCGCAGCGACTATTTCGACCTGCTGGTGCTGGCCACCGGCGATACGGTAACCAACTACGGCCAGATGGCGCCCGACTCTTTGGCATTGGTGGTGTTGGGCGTGGCCACTGAACCGCAGCTGGTGGGGCGCTTGGCCGATGGCACCCGGGCTTCGTTCACTTGGTACCGCGAATTCAATTTTTCATACGGGCATCATTTGGTGCGTTCCGAAAGTTTCGAGTTCGACGTAGGCATTGGTGTGAAATACTTGCTCGGTATCGGCATCGTCGATATCAGCGCCGAGCATGGCGAACTTTCGGGTTTCTCCTCGCTTTCCCCCGATTTCCAGATCGACTACCAGCAGGCGCGCTGGCGGCCCGATGCCCGGCTCACGGCCAGCACACTGGCATTTCCGCGCACCGTTGGCCACGGTTTCGGCATCGACCTGGGCCTTGCTGCACTGGTGAACCAACGCTGGAAAATAGGCTTGGCGGTAACCGACCTGGGCACCCTGCGATGGAACGGCAACGTTTACGCTGCCCACGACGGCAGCTTGGTGGACCTGGCCACCTCGGGGTTGGACAACCTGGACCTGATCAATGGCCTCGAGGATTTCATTACGCACAGCGGCGTGCTCGATTGGCGGCAAGCCCAAGCACAGGACCGGCCTTTGCCTGCAACCTTGCGGCTTGGCCTGGGAAAGCTTTTGGGTGAAAAGGCCGAGCTGGGCCTTGACGCCGTGTTCCCCTTGAATGATGCGCCCGGCCGATTATTGGCACCCATGATAGGATTGGGTGGCGAGGTGCGGCCCGTGCAATGGGTACAACTGGGCTGCGGATTACTGGCCGGTGCCGGCCAAGGTGTTCGCGTCCCGGCGGGCATCAGCTTCCTGGCCGGCAATGGCACTTGGGAGGCCGGATTGGCCACGCGCGACGTTACCTCCTATTTCAGCCAGCGTGATCCCACGCTCTCCATCAGCATGGGTTTCCTGCGTTTCAGGTTCTAGCCTCCCTCGTGGGTTCCGCGTGCAGAAATGCCCCAGCATAATCGGCCATGGCCTTGGCAATGATCTCCCTTGCCATGCCGGCATCCTGAAGCGCTTCCACGCGCACGGCTTTGTTCTCCAACCGCTTGTATTCACGGAAGAATTGCATGATCTCGTTGCCGATATGCGGTGGCAGGTCCGTGATGTCGTTCAGGTGTGCCACGCTCATGTCCCCGACGGCCACTGCGATGATCTTGTCATCCGCCTCACCGCTGTCCAGCATCTGCATCACGCCGATCACTTTCGCACCGGTGATGCATAAGGGCTCCAGGTCGATCTGCGAGATCACGAGCACGTCCAACGGATCAAATGTCCGGCGCCCCATCGCCGATGGCCACGTTATGCCACGGATTAAAGCCCATGTTCCTTGCTCTTTGCGCTCGAAGGTAGCCCCGTGGGTGGTGGGGATGAAACGGCACCTGTTCCACGCTAAGCGGCCTCCAGCACCTTGAGCAGCGCTCTGGCCGTGGGCCCGGCCGAAAGTGGATTTTGGCCGGTGATCAGCAACCCGTCCGCCTCAACGCAGGGCATAAAGGGCAGCAGTGCCTTATGGAAATGGGCGCCGAATCCCTTCAACCGATCCTCCAGCTTGTAGGGCACCTTGTTCGCGAGCAGGGCCAAATGCTCTTCCGTGTTCGAGAAGGCGGTTAGCCGCCTGCCTTTCAGCAGGCCCGGCTGCATTTCCGCGGCTTTCAGCAGCGCGGCCGGCCCGTGGCACACCGCCGCCACCGGCTTGCCGCTGACCAGCAGGTCCACGATGATCTTTCCACTGTGCGCATCATGGGCCAGGTCCCACATGGGCCCATGGCCACCTGGAATGAACAAGGCATCGAAACGCGTGTGGTCCACGGTTTCCAGCCGCGCTGTGTCCTTGAATTTCGCCTGCGCTTCCGGGTCCTTGTTGAACCGGCGGTTTGCGCCCGTGAGGTGTTCGGTCCACATGCTCATCGGGTCCAACGGCGGCTCGCCACCGCTGGGACTGGCCAAGGTTACATCGTACCCGGCGCCAACAAAGACATAGTACGGCTCGGTGAATTCCCCCAACCACAGCCCCGTTTTGCGATCGGTGTTCACCATGTCGCGGTGCGAGGTCAAGATCATCAAAATACGTTTCATCTTCTCTTTCACTGGCCTTGCAACTTAACTGATCCAATCTTGCAGCATGGTGGCCAACCACAGGAACACGCCAAAGCCCACCACGTCCTGGAATGCAGTCTCGAATGGCCCGGCAGTAGTGGCGGGGTCGAAGCCGAAACGCTTGGATACGGCGGGTATGATGGTGCCCATGAAACCGGCGGTGAGCATGGAGCAGATCAACGCGGCACCGATCACCAGGCCAAAGGGAATATGCTGTGACCAAATGCCGCCCACCACAGCGAGGATGCTGCCGCAGATCAGCGCCATCAACAGCGAGGAGGCCGCTTCCTTGCGGATGGACTTCCACAAATTGGTGCGGGTGCCGGTATCCAATGCGCGCACGGTAATGGCCGCGGCCTGCAGGCCCACGTTGCCCGAAATGGCCGAGATCACGGGCATGAAGGAGGCGAGCAGGATCACCTTTTGCAGCACGGCATCGTAGTGCGAGATCACCACACCCGCGCCCAGTTCAATGGCCATGGTGCCCAGCAACCAGGGCACGCGCAATTTCGCCTCGCCCCATGGGCTCAGCTTTTCCATACGCTCGGCGTCGGTACCGATCGTTTTCACGTACAGGTGCCGCAAGCGGCCCACGATCACGGGGATCAGGTCCTCCGAAGGCACCACACCGATCAGATCCCCTTCATCGTCCACTACCGGCAAGGCGGTGAATTTGTACTTCGCCATAAGCGCCGCGGCATCGCGCTGGTCCGCCGTGGCGCGCACGCACACCACGTCCTTGCTCATCACGTCCTCCACCCGTTCGTGGGGTTCGTGCATCATTAAGGTGCGGATCGAAATAGCACCCTTCAGCCGGTCCCGATGGGGTGTTACGCTCCGGTCGCGGTCCACCACGTAGAGGTTGCCGGGGATGTCCAGGTCGGGGTCCGTGCGGCGCACCAGTTCGACCGCGCGCTCCACGGTAATGCCCATGGGCAGCCGCAGGAACTGGTTGGTCATCATTCGGCCCACGGTGCCCTTTTTGAATTTCAGCCGTTTCTCCACCTCTTGCGTGGTGCCTTCATCGGCCATTCCCTCTGACATGGCCTCGCGGCGCTTTTTCACCGGCGTGGCCGAGAGCACGTCAGCCGCCTCGCGGGTGGACATGCTGCCAACGTATTCCGCCAGCTCATCCGCGCGTATGGTGGCCGAAATGGCCTTGGCATGTTCCGGCCCCAACAGCGGCAGTACGGCGCGTGCTGTTTTATGCTTCAGCACTTGGAAGATCCAAGCCGCCTGGGCGGGCTCCAGCTCCTCCAGGATCAGGGCCACGTTCTGGGGGTCCTCCGGCTCCAGCAATTCACAAAGTGCATTTACCTCCGGAAGTTTTTTTTCCGGATCTTCCAAAAGGCCCTTCAAGCGTTCCGCCAATGGCCGCCAAGCAGGTTCCTCAGTCATGCCGCATACAATGAAAAGCCGTCCGGCGCCGGGAATGAACGCTTGTCAACCACCCTGCCGTCGGTGGCGTGCACCACTACTACGGCCCCCGGCAGATGCCTGGCCATTTCCATGGTGCTGCGCAATACTTCATTGGGCTCATCGCCCAAGATCTCGTGTATGCGGTTGTGTTCCTCCCGGCCCACCCAACCGTGCTCATAGGGCATTACATGGAATCTGTACATGATGTGTAAGGGTTCAGTGATCCATGCCGCCTGTCCAAGAGCTGGGCCAACCCTATGAGGTACGGTGAATGCACCTTCCCGCTCGGGGAATGGGGAAAAAAGCGGCCGGTTTTTGGGGCAGCCGTGCCATGCTGCCGCGCCCCGGAGCTGCGGGCCTACCCCGACAAGCCAGTGAAGGCCTTCCGGGCCCCCGTTATGGTTGGACTGTCCAAGGACATGCACCCCTTCACAGCGCAACGGGACGAATTTCCACAGGCCACTTGGGCCATAGCCGCCAACGGTGGGCAATAGCGCCCAAGGTCCGATTGTTGGCGCGCAGGTCCAGCACGCCATAAGGCGGTACACAACCAAAAACAACAATCAAAATGAACACTCCAGAAAGGGACGACAAGGAACGAGGCGGCAGCCACCAAGGCAGCCACCAAGGCGGCTCACATAGCGGCCAAGGCGGCTCGCATTCGGGCGGCCAACAAGGCGGCAGCCATGACGGCGGCTCGCGCGGACCCGGCTCACAAACCGGACATAGCTCGCAAGGCGGGCACAGCGGCA
>JBIQMI010000053.1:0-15936 GCA_044463585.1 Cryomorphaceae bacterium | reverse complement strand
TGCCCTGCGCGAGGTGCTGGAGGAAATGCAGGCACCGCAAAGGCCCGTGGAAATGGCACGGCGGTACGAAGGAGGCATGCTGGAGATCAAGCCGCGCGACCCATCGCTCAAAAGCAAGGAGGTGCCCCTCGATGATTTCTTCAACAAGATCGTCATGATCCGCGACCGTTTCCGCGTGCTGGAGCAAAAGATCAATGCGCACGAGGGCCTTTCCAAGCAGGACAAGGTGGAGCTGCAGCAGTACATCACGCGTTGCTACGGAAGCCTCACCACATTCAACATCCTGTTCGAAGAGAAGGAGGACCAGTTCGTGGGCCAAAAGAGTTGAGCGGCAGCCGCGATCGTGGATAAGATCTCCTTGCGGATAGCGCCGGAATTGTTACCTTCGGACCACGGAAGCGTTCTTTCACAGCCTAGCGCTGATCAACAGACAGCCCACGCAGGCCATAGGTTCTCAAAACCAACATTTCTACCTCAGGGTCGGAAGATCCAAAGGGCAAGGGCGGGCCTCGCCACCTTCGGGTGGTTTCCTTCGGGAGCATCGAGGATTACCAACCCCTTTCTGTCCAACCCGCTCATGTGATCCATGGGTTTTTTGAACTCGGTCCTGTGTGGGCTTTTTTTGTCCGCCCGCGAACGCTCCGCACCAAGCTAAAATCCTTCCGCATGACCATCGACGGACAGCAATTGCCTGTGATGGAGACCTTCCTTACCGTGCAGGGTGAAGGTGCCTTCACCGGCCAGGCCGCCTATTTCATCCGCCTTGCGGGCTGCGATGTGGGCTGCACCTGGTGCGATGTGAAAGAGAGCTGGAACGCAGCGGACCATTCCGTGCATTCGGTGGGCCGGATCGTGCAGGATGCCTTGGAGCATCCCGCCCGAATTGCGGTGGTAACGGGCGGCGAACCCCTGTTATACAACCTGCTCCCGCTTACGGCCGCCCTGCGCGCGGCAGGCTTCCGCACCCACCTCGAAACAAGCGGCTCATCACCGCTCAGCGGCGAATGGCACCATATCTGCTTCAGCCCGAAGAAATTCAAGGCGCCCGTTCCAGGGTTCCACCAATTGGCCGATGAACTCAAAGTGGTGGTGTTCAACAAGCACGACCTGCAATGGGCCGAGGAGCATGCCGCGCAAACACGCAGCGATTGCGCCCTGTTCCTGCAACCCGAATGGAGCAAGCGCGACACCATGGCGCCCTTGGTGGTGGACCATGTGCTCAAGCACCCGCGCTGGCGTATTTCATTGCAAACCCACAAGTACCTGAACATCCCTTGATGCAAAAGCACCGCCGGCAACTTGTGGCCACCGCACTGCGTGCGGGCATAATGGCCGCGCTCTTCAGCATGGCCGTACCCATGCAGGCCCAAGGAGTGCGTTACACCACTGCGGACAAGAAGGCCATCAAATTCTATGAAAGCGGCGCCGAATGCATGCGGCTGCGCAAATGGAGCTGCGCGGAAGGCGACCTGAAAAAGGCCGCCTCGGCCGATCCGCGCTTCATCGAGCCGCGGATCTACCTGGCCGAGATGTACGAGCAGCGCAACATGGCCAAGGAGGCCATGGCCATGTACCACGAAGTGCTGGCCATCAATCCGGCCTATTTCCCGCCCGCCAGCCTGCACTTGGCCGAACTGGAACTCGGCCAAGGCATGTATGACCAAGCGCGAAAGCATTTTGCCATGGCCAAGGAGCTGGACCGTGATCCCGAGCGCAAACGAAGGGCTGCACAAGGCATGGCCAACGCCGATTTTGCCGAGCATGCCATGAAACAGCCCGTGCCGTTCGACCCGGTGAACCTTGGGCCGGGCGTGAACTCCAGGAACGCCGAGTACTTCCCGTGCATCACCGCGGACGACAGCACATTGATCTTTACCCGGCTGCTCAACGACGAGCGCTCGCCCTATGGCAAGCAGGAGGATTTTTTCGTGAGCCGAAGAGGCCCCGACGGCGCGTGGGGCACCGCCCGGCCCATCCCCAGCCTGAACACCGTGGACAATGAAGGCGCCGGCACGCTCACCCCGGATGGCCGCTTCATCATTTTTACCAAATGCGCCGGCATCGATGGCACTTACGGCAAAGGCTTCAAGGGCTACGGCAGTTGCGACCTGTTCATCAGCCGGAAACTGGGCGAACAATGGACCCGGCCCGAGAACCTGGGCCCGCCGGTGAATACAGCGGCCTGGGAAAGCCAGCCTTCCATGGGCAGCGATGGCCGCACGCTGTACTTCATCCGCGCGGCGAAAAGCGGCGCGGGAGCACGCAACCAGGACATCTATGTAACGCGGATGGGGGAGGACGGCACCTTCAGCAAGCCGGAACGCTTGGGCGATAACGTGAACAGCCCCGGCCGCGAGGAAAGCGTGCAGATCCACCCCGATGGCAAAACCCTCTACTTCAGCAGCGATGGCCGGCCCGGCATGGGCGGACTGGACATTTACATGAGCCGCATGCAGGAGGATGGAAGCTGGGGCCCTGCGCTCAACCTGGGCTATCCGATCAACACCAGCGGCGATGAGAACAGCCTGCTCGTTGGGGCCGATGGCCGTTTGGCCTACTTCGCCAGCGACCGCCCCGGCGGCCAGGGCGATCTGGACCTCTACAGCTTCGAGTTGTACCCGGAGGCCCGGCCCACGCCGGTGAGCTACATCCGCGGCCGCGTTACCGACCGCAACACCGGAAAGCCCTTGGAGGCCGATGTGGAACTCTACGACCTGAAATCAGGGAAGCTCGCCACGGCGGCCTACAGCGATCCCGTATCCGGCGAATTCCTGGTGTGCCTGCCACAAGGCGTGGACCATGCATTGAATGCCTCGGCCGACGGCTACCTCTTCTACTCGCGCAACTACACGTATGCTGAAATGCACAAGGGCGCACCGTACCAGTTGGAGGTGAAGCTGTCGCCGGCCGTGGCGGGTGAAAAGATCGAACTGCGCAACATCTTCTTCGAAACGGCCAGTTACGCGCTTCTGCCCGCCAGCACCATGGAATTGGACAAGCTGGTGAAGCTGATGAAGGGCAGTCCGCAAATGCGCATCGAGGTGGGCGGCCATACGGACAATGTGGGCAAGGACGCTGCCAACCAGGTGCTGAGCGAGCAACGTGCGAAATCGGTGCGCGACTTCCTCATCGGCCAGGGCATCGCTGGCGACCGCGTCACCGCCAAAGGATACGGCGCAGAACGGCCAGTGGCCACCAACGAAACCGAGGAGGGCAGGGCGCTGAACCGAAGGACGGAGGTGACGGTGCTGTAAACCCGACCTTTGTACCATGAAAGTCCAGATCTGGTCCGATGTGGTTTGCCCGTACTGCTACATCGGTAAGCGCGAGTTTGAACGGGCGTTGGTGCAGTTCCCGCACAAGGATGAAGTGGAGGTGGAATGGAAGAGCTTCGAGCTGGACCGTGAGGCGCCGGTGCGCAGCCCGGATGACATGTACGACCACCTGGCCAAGAAATACGGCCGCACCCGTGAACAGGCCAAGGAAATGGTGGCCGGCGTGGTAGAGCGCGCCAGCACGGTTGGCTTGGAATACAATATGGACAAGGTGGTAATGGGCAGCTCCTTCGATGCGCACCGCCTTATTCAATTGGCCAAGACGCAAGGGAAAGGAGATGAGGCCGAAGAGCGATTGTTCAAGGCCCACTTCATTTTGGGTGAACACATCGGCGACCGTGCCAAGCTGCGCGAGATCGGCGAGGAGATCGGGCTGAATGGTGCGGATGTGCAGGCCATGCTGGAGTCCGATGCCTTTACGGAAGCGGTGCACGCGGATGAATACGAGGCCCAACAGATCGGTGTACGTGGCGTGCCATTCTTCGTGATCGGCAACAAGTACGCGGTATCAGGCGCGCAGCAGAGCAGCCACTTCCTCGGCGCGCTCAACCAGGCGTGGAGCGAGCGGGAGGTCTAGTTCGTCACGAACTTCAGGCCCACAATGCTGGCGATGAGCGTGAAAATGAAGAAGAGCCGCCAAAAATCCGCAGGCTCCTTGAACACCACCATGCCCATGATCGCCGTGCCAATGGCCCCGATGCCGGCCCATACGGCGTAACCGGTGCCCATAGGTATGGTAAGCGTGGCGCGGTGCAGCAGGTACATGCTCAGGCCCACGCTCACCGCAAAGCCCAGCCACCACAACAGCGCCGCGTTGCCCTGCGCCTGCTGGGCCTTGCCCATGCAAGTAGTAAATCCCACCTCGAACAGGCCGCCAATGATCAAGATGATCCAGTTCATGCAGCAAAGAAAGGGCATCCCAACGGCAGCACCTGCTTGGGCCACCTTACCTTCCTTACCACCTTACCTTCCTTACCTACATAACCCACCTCACGCACCTTACGCAACTTCGCATCTTCGCAACATGCCCAAACGCACATACCTACGCGATAGCCGGGTGGACTTCGCAGTGGACCCCAAGGTGAGCGAGCAGATGAGCCGCATCCGGGCGAAGAACACCAAGCCCGAGCTGGCGTTGCGCAAGGCATTGGCCCAGGCCGGCATAAAAGGGTATAGGCTGCACTACGGCAAGCTGCCGGGCAAGCCGGACGTGGTGTTCGTGGGGCGCCGCGTGGCGGTATTCATGCACGGCTGCTTCTGGCATTGCTGCCCCCATTGCCAACCCCCACGGCCCAAGGTGCACAAGGATTTCTGGGACCAAAAGCTGGACCGCAACGTGCAACGCGATAAGCGCAATGTGCGGGCGCTGCGCAAGGAAGGCTGGCGCGTGATCACCGAATGGGAGTGCCGCTTCAAAAGGAATGACCAGGCCGTGGTGCGGCGCATACGGCGCGCGCTGGGGCAGGGCCCATTGCCCCGCTAGGCTTTCGCCTTGCGGCGGAAACGCTGGAACAACCGCTGGAAGAAGCGCTTTTCATAGTTCCAGAAAAACTTGAACTGCCCGAATACCGCGCCGTAGATCAACAGCAGCAGGTTGTACACCGGGAAAATGAAAATGTAGTACAGCACGGTGAACAGCAGGGGCTGCTCACCGTGCCCGGTGAACAGGCCCACAACAGGCCGTTTCAGGAACATCAGCGTGAAGCCCGTGCAGGCGAAGGTCAACAGCACCAATGCCGCCCGGCCCGGGGTAACACCCCAATGCTTGCCCAGTCGTTCAAACCAGCCCGGTTTGGGCGGTGTGGCCTTATTCATGTGGTGCAAAGGTCGGCAGTGGCGGCGGACGCCCTTGGGCGGTACGGTGTGTGGAGCATACAGCAAGGGCGAAGATGCCTCTTCGCCCTTGCTGATGATGCTGCCAATGGCCGCTTATTCCTTCCACTTGGCGATGAAAAGGTTGGTCTCGTTGTTCACGCCGCCGCGGTTGCTGCTGAACATGAGGTATTTGCCATCGCGGCTGAACACGGGGAACGCGTCGAACTGGTCGGTCTCGGTGATCTGCTGCAGGTTGTTGCCATCAGTGTCGATCATGAACAGTGTGAAGGGGAAGCCGCGCTTGCTCTTGTGGTTGCTGGCGAAAATGATGTGCTTGCCATCCGGGTGCCAGTAGGGTGCCCAGTTGGCCTGGCCCAGCGAGGTGATCTTGCGCGCATCGCTGCCGTCGGCATTGGCGATGTACAGTTCCATTTGCGTGGGCTGTACCATGCCCTCCTTCAGCAGGTCCTTGTATTCCTTCACATCGGCAGGGCTGGTGGGGCGTGAGGCGCGCCATACAAGCTTGCTGCCGTCGGGGCTGAAGAAGGCACCGCCGTCATAGCCCAGCTCGTGCGTGATCTGCTTCACGTCGCTGCCGTCGATGTTCATGGTGTACAGGTCCAGATCGCCATTGCGCATGCTGGTGAACACGATGCGGTCACCCTTGGGCGAAACCGTGGCCTCGGCATCATAGCCGGGGTTATCGGTGAGCTGCTTGATGATGTTGCCGTTCAGGTCGCTCACAAAAATGTCGAAGCTGGGGTAGATCGGCCAGGTGTATTTGCCGCCGGGCACATGGGGCGGTACCGGCGGGCAGGCCTTGTCGCCCAAGTGCGTGCTGGCGAACAGCACGGTGGTATCGCCCGGCAGGAAGTAGCTGCAGGTGGTGCGGCCGCCGTTGTTGCTCAACTTCTTCGGGGCGTTGTTCTTCAGGTCGTCCGTGAAGGGATTGAACACGTAGATCTGGTCGCATTCCTCGCCCCATGCGGGTACGGTGGCCTGGAACACCAGCTTCTGGCCATCAAAGCTCCAATAGGCCTCGGCATTGTCGCCACCGAAGGTGATCTGGCGCAGCCGTTCGAAGTGGTTCATCTCCATCGAATCGATCAAGTGGTCAGCGTTCCAATAGGTGCTGTCCAACTCCGTGGAGGCCTTTTTTTCGGGTGCGGCAGCGGTTTGATCGGTGTTCGTGGTGGCGCCGCCACAGCCAAACAGGGCGAGCAACGGAACAAGGGCAAGAGTTTGTTTCATGGTTTGAATTGGGCCGCGAAACTATCCCAAGTGTTTTTGGCGATCGTCAGAATTGGGCAAGGCTATATTGTTGGCATGAAAGCCGACGGGAATCCTGTCAAGGGCAGGGGAACAAGCCTGAAGGTGGCGAATCGTTTTGCACAGCGCGTGGAAGCGGTGGTGCATTGGGAGGGGATCGATGAGTGGGACCCCGGCACGGATGTGCCCACCAAGTACCTGCCGGTTGAGCCGCGCACGATCCTGAACAAGGTCACTTCACCCGACCTCGGCCTGGAGTGGAGCATCAACCCCTACCAAGGATGCGAGCACGGCTGCGCCTATTGTTACGCCCGGCCCACGCACGAATACTGGGGCTACAGCGCAAGCTCCGATTTTGAACGGGTAGTGTTGTTGAAGCGCAATGCAGCGCAGTTGCTGGAGCGTGAATTGAGCAAGCCTTCATGGCACGTCGGCGTCATTTCCATCAGCGGCAACACGGATTGTTACCAACCGGTGGAGCGTAAGGAGCGCATCACACGGCAACTGCTTGAAGTGGTGCAGCGCTTCCGCCAGCCCATCGCCATGATCACCAAGAACGCGCTGGTGCTGCGCGACATCGACATATTGAAGGAAATGGCCGCCGCCAATCTTGCCCGCGTGGCCATCAGCCTCACCACGTTGGACGAGGACCTGAGGCGGCGCATGGAGCCGCGCACCAGCACCGCCGCTAACCGCTTGCGCGCCATGGAACAATTGGCCGCTGCAGGCGTGCCCGTGCAGGTAATGGTGGCACCGATCATTCCGGCGCTCAACGACCACGAAGTGCCGCGCATACTGAAGGCGGCGGCGGATGCGGGTGCATCGGCGGCGGGTTATACCGTGGTGCGCACCAATGGGGCGGTGCAGCCCGTGTTCCGCCAATGGCTGGAAGTGCATTACCCCGACCGCGCAGCCAAGGTGGAAGCGCAGATCGCACATGCCCATGGCGGCAGCATGAACGACAGCCGGTTCGGCCGCCGCATGCGAGGCGAGGGTGCCTTCGCACAGAACATCGCACGGGTGTTTTCTCTGTTCCGTCAGCGCTATTTCGCCGGTAGGGCCATGCCCAACTTGGACCGCACCCAATTCAAATTGCCACCCACAGGCCAACTCGACCTGTTCGGGTGAATTTGGGCTGTGGCAACAAGCGGTGAAAAGATGTGACGATCTTCATTGACAATCCAGCAATGAATGGGCACATTTGTGCGACAAAAGATGAATCTCTTTCGATAAGTAATCCCATGTCCGTGCATTTCATTGGCCGTGTGCTCCGCACCGCCTTGGCCATTCTCATTCCCGCCTTGCTCAGCGCCCAAAGCGTGCCATCCGGCTTCAACGATGCTGTGGTGGTAAGCGGCTTCAATGAACCTGTGGGTTTCACTTTCGATGCGAACGATCGCTTGTACGTGTGGGAAAAGGCCGGCAAGGTATGGGTCGTGGAGAACGGCGTTCGGTTGCCGGCACCATTGATCGATATCAGCCCGGAAGTGGGCAACTGGCGTGACCACGGTTGCTTGGGCTTTGCACTCGACCCGCAATTCCTCAGCAATGGGCACATCTATCTGTTCTACGCGGTGGACCGGCATTACCTGATGAACTTCGGCACGCCCAATTACAACCCTGCAGCCAACGAATACTACAACGCCACCATTATGCGGTTGACGCGCTACACTGCGCTGGGGCCCGATTTCAATACGGTGGACCCCATGAGCCGCAAGGTGTTGATCGGTGAAACAAAGTCCACGGGCGTGCCGCTCCTGCACGAATCGCACAGTACCGGCTCGCTGGTGTTCGGCACGGATGGAACATTGATGATCAGCACCGGCGATGCGGCCAGCTATAGCTCGGTGGACGTGGGCAGCGATCCGCAGACCTATTTCGCACAGGCGTTGGCGGACAGCATTTTGAAGCCGAAGGAGAACATCGGTGCACTGCGCTCACAAATGGTGGACTGCATGAACGGCAAGATCATGCGGGTCGATCCCGCCACCGGCGATGGCGTGCCCAGCAACCCGTTCTATGATGCCAGCAACCCCCGCGCACCGCGCAGCCGCGTATGGGCCTTGGGCTTCCGCAATCCTTACCGCTTCACCAAGCGGCCCGGCACGGGCAGCTCGGATCCCGCCTTGGGCAACCCCGGCGTATTCTACGTCGGTGATGTAGGCCTGTCCTCGTATGAGGAAATGGATGTGTGCGACATGGCCGGCATGAACTTCGGATGGCCGCTGTTCGAGGGCATGGAACAGCAGGGCGGGTATTGGCCGGCGAAGGTCCCCAACCTTGATGCCCCCAATCCGCTCTACGGCCAAGGCGGATGCAGCAAGGCCTATTTCGATTTCCAGGACCTGATCGTGCAGGAAACGCTGTCCCATCCATCGGGCTTGCCCAACCCCTGTGCACCGGACCAAATGATCCCGCCCAACGTGCGCACCTTCACCCACAGCAGGCCCGTGATCGATTGGGTGCACGGCAACCGGTCGCGCTGCAGCGCCTTCAATGGCAATTTGGCCGTGCATTACGACCTCGATGACCCCAACTCGCCCGTGCCCGGGCCGCGCTTCGGAGGCAATGCGTCGGTTGGTGCCGCGTTCGTGGCCGGCACGGGCTGGCCACAAGGCTACCAAGGCAGTTACTTCATCGCCGATTACGCCGCGGCCTGGATCAGAAGGGTGACCATGGACCAGCATGACAAGGCCGTGCAGGTATACAACTTTGGCTCCAACATGGGGGCCATCGTATGCCTGAGGGAAGGGCCCGATGGAGCGCTTTGGTACGTGCGCTACGAAACGGGCCAGATCCGTAAAGTGGCGCCACTGGGCTACACCAACCTGCCGCCTGTGGCCGTGGCCGCCCAAAGCGTGCTTTACGGCACAACGCCGCTCACCGTGCAGTTCACGGGCAGCAACAGCACCGATCCCGAGAACGGGCCGCTTACATACCTCTGGAATTTCGGTGACGGCAACACAAGCACGGCGGCCGACCCGCAACACACCTTCACGGCCCCGCCCGGCGTGCCCACGGCATTCACTGTGCAGCTTACCGTGCGCGACGACCAGAACCAGCCCAATACCACCAGCCTGCTGGTGAATGTGAACAACACCCCACCCTCCGTGCAGATCACCAGTTTTCCCGATGGGCAACGCTATCCGGTGGGTGTCGATACCGTGTTCTCCCTCACCGCCAACGTTTCGGATGCCGAAAGCCCGAATGCACAGCTCACCTATGCTTGGCAAACGGTGCTGCACCACAACATCCACGTGCATCCGGAGCCCATTGATAATGCCGTGGCCACCACCACGCTGATCTCCGGTGTGGGCTGCTACGAAGATCCCTTCCATTATGAGGTGCACCTCACCGTTACCGATCCCGGCGGGCTGAGCACCACCGTTACCCACCAGCTCTTGCCTGACTGCGGGCGCATTGCGCCCACACCGGTGATCAAGGCCAGTGCGTTGCAGGGCCTCGCGCCTTTGATGGTCGCCCTCGATGGCCTGGGCAGTGTGGACAACGGCACCATCGTTTCCTACCACTGGGAGTTCGATGACGGGACCACGGCATCGGGCGCAACCGTGCAAAAGGATTTCACCGAAACCGGCGACAACCGCGTGTGGTTAACAGTTACCGATAACGACGGGCTCAGTGCCACCGCCTTGGCCGTTATCAAGGTCTTTGCGCCCGGTCCGCCCCAATGCGTGGGCCCCACCGGCAGCGTGCTGCGTGAATATTGGACCGGCGTTCCGGGAACGGCGATCAATGCCTTGCTGAACGATGCGCGCTACCCGGATTCACCCAGCGGCACTACTTACCCCACCACCATCAGCGGGCCTGTGAACTTCGCCAACAACTACGGCACCCGCATCCGGGGCTACATCATTCCATCGGTTTCAGGCACCTATACGTTCAACACCACCTCCGATGACGTGGCCTATTTCTACCTCAGCCCCAATGCCGAGCCATTGCTGAAGGAATTGCGCTGCGAAGTGCCGGGCTGGACCGGTGAAACGGAGTACACCAAATACCCCTCGCAGGAAAGCGGCCCTGTGCAGCTATTGGCAGGGCAGCACTACTATTTCGAAGTGCTGCACAAGGAAGGCTCGGGCGGCGACCACGTGACCGTGCGCTGGAAAGGACCGGGCATCTCCAACTGGACCGCCATTGGAGGCAGCAATGTAGCGCGCTGGCAACCCTGCGGGCCCAACCTGCGCATGCGTGCAGTGCTGCAAGGGCCCTACGACACGGCCACAGGCCTCATGCGCGACGACCTGCGCGCCAAGGGGCTGGTTCCCTTGCAGGAGCCGTTCACCGCTCTGGGCTTTACCCAAGCCGGTGGGGGTGGAGGTGAAACCACAACACCGGCCCTGCTGGCGGTTACCGGCAAAAATGCCGTGGTGGACTGGGTGCTGGTGGAGCTGCGCAGCGGCTCATCCCAAAGCACGCTAGTGGCCACTAAGTCGGCGCTCTTGCAACGCGATGGCGACCTAATGGATGCCGCGGGCAATCCTCTGGTGGTGTTCAGCGTGCCCCCCGGCAACTACTTCGTGGCCTTGCGCCACCGCAACCACCTGGGCGTTATGCATCCCATACATGCCAACATCAGCAGTGCAGGACCGATGATGGACCTGAGCGACCCGCGCAACATGGTGTACGGCACGGAAAGCCGCGTGCTGGTGCGGCCCGACCGTATGGCCCTGCTGGCCGGTGATGCCACCCACGATGGCATCCTCAAGTACACCGGCACCAACAACGACCGGGACCCGATCCTGCAATTGACGGGCAGCCTGGTGCCCACCACGGTGGTGGCCGGCTATTATGTGGAGGACGTGAACCTGGACGGGAACGTGAAGTACACCGGGCCCAATAACGACCGTGAGCTGATCCTGCTCAACCTGGGCGGGGCTGATCCGGTGCGCATGGTGTTCCACAGCCTGCCATAGGCCAACAAAAAAGCCGCCATTGCGGCGGCTCTTCCGTCTTTGGAGAGAAGGGTCAAAACACAACCCGGTCGTAGCTGGTGACAACCGAGGCGATGCGGACAGCGTCCCACACCTGTTCCTCGGTGGCACCAAGGCCGATCAGGGAAGCCTCATGGCTCTTCACGCACTGCTCGCAACCGTTCACGGCCGAAACGGCCAAGCTCATCAGTTCGAACAGGTGCTTTCCGGTGGCCGGGCTCATCATGATGTTCATGCGCAGTCCCGGGCGCAGTTCCTGGTACTTCTCCTTGCCGGAGAAATGGCGGAACCGGTAGAGCACATTGTTGGCGGCCAGTAGGCTTGCACAGCCCACGGCCTCGGCGATCTCCTCGGCGGTGGCCTCCTGTGCGGCGGCCTCGCTGCTGAAATGCGCCATCAGCGCGTTGTTCTTCTGGTTGGCCGCCACGCTCAGCGCGATCAAAACGGCCTCCTTCGGCGTGAGCACATTGCTTTTCAGCACCGACTTGAGGTTCATCTTCAGGTCGCGTGCGTAGCGCGAGGCCACGGCGCCCAACAGCCGCAATGCCTCGTTGGCATGGTCGGCGGGGGCAGCCACTTCCGTCAGCAGGCCTGCGGTGCCTTCCTCGTAGGTGGTCATGGTCTCTTGGCTCATCTTAATTCAAGGTTTCTTCGCCCTTGGTCCAGTTGCAGGGGCAGAGTTCATCGGTTTGCAGGGCGTCCAGCACGCGCAGCACTTCATCCACGCTGCGGCCAACGCTCAGGTCGTAGGCGCTCACCCAGCGCACCATGCCATCGGGATCGATGATGTAGGTAACGCGGTAGGCCACCTTTTCATCGAGGGTAAGAATGCCCAGTTCCTCGGCCAGGCTCTTACTGGTATCGGCCAGCATGGGGAACTGCAGGTCGTGCAGGTCCTTGTGGTCGCGGCGCCAGGCCAAGTGCACGAACTCGCTGTCGGTGCTGGCACCGATCAACTGCGTGTTGCGGTCCTTGAACTCGCCGTTGGCCTTGTTGAAGGCCGCGATCTCGGTAGGGCAAACGAAGGTGAAGTCCTTCGGCCACCAGAACATCACGGTCCAACGGCCGGGGGTGTTGGTGAGCGTGTCGCTGTTGATCTCGGCGAATTCCTTTCCCTTTTCCGTGCTCACGCAGGCGGTCTTCTTGAAGATCGGGAATTTGCTGCCAAGGCCCACCATGCGCTGGGCCGCTAATTGAACTTGTCCTTTGGTTTCCATATGGCTTATCGGTTTTTGGGCCGCCGGGGCGGCCGGTTTTTCTGCGTGCAAAAGTCGCCATTCCGCAGCGATAAACAAAAACGATAGTTTCTATGAACTGATAGATTTTGTGAATGTTACCTTTGCCGTTGAATGACCCTCCAGCAACTCCAGTACATCGCCGCAATCGATACGCACCGGCATTTTGCCCGCGCCGCCGAGGCCTGCTTTGTTACCCAGCCCACGCTCAGCAACATGGTGCGCAAGCTTGAGGCCGAACTGGGCGTGGTGCTGTTCGATCGCAGCAAGAACCCGGTGGTGCCCACCGCGGAGGGCAAGGGCCTGATCGAACAGGCGCGCGTGGTGCTGAAGGAGGCTGAAGGGCTGCGCGAAATGGCCGAGGCCACCCGGGGCGAACAGGCCGGTGAACTGCGCATCGGGCTTATTCCCACCTTGGCGCCCTACCTGCTTCCGCTATTTCTGGGCGACCTGCTGCACCGCCATCCCAAGCTGGATGTAAGCGCCGAGGAATTGACCACCGCGGAGATCGTTGACCGGCTGGAGCATGGCCGCCTGGATGTGGGCATTCTGGCCACGCCGCTCGGTGTGCCCGGACTGAAAGAGGAGCCGTTGTTCAACGAACGGTTCCTGCTATATGCCTCGCCCGATGAAGGGTTGCGGCGCAAACGCCTCGTTCCGGTCTCGGCCATCGATTCCGACAGGCTTTGGCTGCTGGAGGAAGGACACTGCCTCCGATCACAGGTGATGGACCTGTGCGGCATGCGCGACAAGCAGCGCGAGGAAGGGCGGTTCTCGTTTGTTTCGGGCAGCATAGAGGCCCTGATGCGCATGGTGGACGCACAGGGCGGGCTTACAGTGGTGCCCGAGCTGGCCACGGTGGGCATGGACGCCGCACGCCTGCAACGGCTGCGCGAATTCGCGGGCCCGGTGCCCATGCGCGAGATCGCATTGGTGACCTACCGGCACAGCGACAAGCAGCGGCTGCGCCAAGTGCTGCGCGAAGCGGTGCTTCAAGGTGTGGAAGGACATCTTGAACAAGGCCGGCAGGGCCGGGTACTGCCCATCGACGCAACGGAATTGTTGTGATTTTTTGCCGTTCGGGTGGCGGGTATTACTTTCGCGCCCCCATTCATCATAAGCGATGGCCAAGAAAGGAAACCGTGTCCAAGTGATCCTGGAATGCACCGAGCACAAAAACTCAGGTGAGCCGGGCACCTCACGCTACATCACCACCAAGAACCGGAAGAACACCACCGAGCGCTTGGAGCTGAAGAAGTACAACCCCATCCTGCGGCGGATGACCGTCCACAAGGAGATCAAGTAAACGCGCCCAGCGCATAATACGGCGCCCCACGGCGCATGAACAATGGCAAAGAAATCGATTGCATCGCTGAAGAAGGCCGACGCGAAAGTGTTCGTGAAGGTCATCAAAATGGTGAAGAACGAACAAACCGGTGGCTACCAGTTCGCTGAGCAAGTGGTGCCCGCCGACGACGTGGACAAAACCTTGGCCGCGAAGAAGTGACCGTACACCCAAACCCCTGAAAAGGCTTCCACCCCAAGGCGGAAGCCTTTTCTGTTAAAAAAGCAATGGCTCTTTTCGGATTATTCGGCAGCAAGGAAAAGAAGGAGCGCCTGGAGCAGGGGCTCGATCGCTCGCGCACTTCACTCTTCGGCAAATTGGCGCGGGCCGTGGCCGGCAAAAGCAAGGTGGACGACGAAGTGCTCGATGCCCTCGAGGAAACCTTGGTCACCAGTGACGTGGGCGTGGCCACCACGCTTAAGATCATCGAGAACCTGCAGGAACGCGTGAAGCGCGATGGCTACCTCGGCACCGCGGAGCTGAACGGCATATTGCGGCAGGAAGTGGCCGCCTTGATGCGCGACAGTGCGCAAGGCGGACAACCCTTCACCGTGCAGGGGCCCCGGCCGCATGTGATCATTGTGGTGGGGGTGAACGGCGTGGGCAAGACCACCACGATCGGCAAGTTGGCCCATGCCTACAAGCAGGCAGGCAACAGCGTGCTGCTGGGCGCGGCGGACACCTTCCGTGCGGCCGCCGTGGACCAGTTGAAGATCTGGAGCGAGCGCACCGGCGTGCCGCTGGTGCAGCAGGGCATGGGCGCCGATCCAGCCGCAGTGGCCTACGATACCGTGGAAAGCGCCAAGGCCAAGGGCGTGGACGTGGCCATTATCGACACCGCGGGCAGGTTGCACAACAAAGTGAACCTGATGAACGAACTCACCAAGGTGAAGCAGGTGATGCGCAAGGTGATACCCGACGCACCGCACGAGGTGCTGTTGGTGCTGGATGCCAGCACCGGGCAGAACGCCATTGAGCAGGCACGCGAATTCACCAAGGCCACCCAGGTGACCTCGCTGGCGCTCACCAAGCTCGATGGCACCGCCAAGGGTGGCGTGGCCATCGGCATCAGCGACCAATTCCAGGTGCCCATCAAGTATTTGGGCGTGGGCGAAGGCATCGACGACCTGCAAGTATTCGACAAGGAGGCTTTCGTTGAAAGCCTTTTCGGGGAACGATGAACCCGTTCCGCGACACGGCTGGCCGTCCCCAGGGCGACAGTAGCGCGGACCCGGTGTTCGTTCCGAAGCTCTTTTCAGTTTTACGGCAAGGCATTCCCCGCCAACAGTGGGGCAAGGACGTGGTGGCCGGCCTGGTGGTGGGCGTGGTGGCGCTTCCCTTGGCCATCGCATTCGCCATTGCATCGGGCGTGCCGCCGGAAAAAGGCCTCATCACCGCCATCATCGGCGGCTTGGTGGTATCGTTGTTCGGCGGCAGCCGTGTGCAGATCGGCGGGCCCACCGGCGCCTTCATCATCCTCGTATTCGGCATTGTGCAAAAGCACGGCATCGAGGGCCTTACCGTGGCCACGTTCATGGCCGGTGCGCTCATCATGCTGCTCGGCTTCCTGCGCGCGGGCACGTTGCTGAAATACTTCCCCCATACCTTGATCGTGGGCTTCACGGCAGGCATTGCCGTGGTGATCTTCTCCACCCAAGTGAAGGACCTGCTGGGCCTGCAGATCACGGATGAACCGGCCGATTTCATGGAGAAGTGGGGCGTATTGGCGGGCCATATTTCCACCATCAACCCCGTGGCAGCGGCCATTGGCGCGGTATCCATCATCCTTTCGCTTTACTTGGCCCGTTGGGTGAAAGGCGTGCCCGGTCCCTTGGCCGCGATCGTGATCGGCGCCGCGGCGGTCTACTTCCTTCAGTTGCCGGTGGAAACCATCGGCAGCCGGTTCGGTGAATTGCCGGCCACGCTTCCCAAGCCCGAATTCCACATGGTGAACATGGCCATGCTGCGCGAACTGGTGCAGCCCG
>JBIQMI010000052.1:0-16054 GCA_044463585.1 Cryomorphaceae bacterium | reverse complement strand
CTTGGGGCCGGGCTGTTCGACCAATGGTGCGGGCTTGCGCCAGATCTTCAATGCAGGCCAAAGCCTGCCACTTTTCAACAAGTCGCGGAACATCACGCGGCGCAGGTGTTTCCAGGCAACATCCAATTGCCGCGGCGATGGTGGTGGCTGTAATTGCTGCATCCATCCGAACAGCTGAACGTACCCCAGGTGACCGCTTAACGGGTTGCTGTTCGCCGATCGATGCCCGGTACGGTATTCCAATACTACCCGGGGCGTGCTTACATAAACCCCCTGGCGGCTTAGGCTAAGGAAAAATGCGTGGTCCTCGGAATGGTCCATATGCTCCGGTAGATGGTACTGAATACCTGGGCAGCGTTTGACCATCCAGGTATTACCCGCAAAAACGGAGCCGTCCATGCGCATTAAGGCGTCGAATGGGGGGCCGTGGTACCAGGGCGAACGCACCCATTCCACCTTGCCATTGTGTGTGTTGAATGCGCGCATGGCGCCATCGGCGAAGGTGGCATCCGCGTACCGGCGGAATAGGTCAAGCCTAAGCCGGAGGGAATGTTCAGGCAGGATGTCATCCGCATCCAACAGGCAGAAGAATTCACCCTGCATGCGGGCCAGGCCTTTGTTGCGCGCCCGTGAGACTCCCTTTACCGTTTCATGCAATATGGTGATCCGCGGATCCTTGAATTGGGCCGCCACCTCCAGACTGCCGTCCGTGCTGCCATTGTTCACCAGGAGAAGTTCCCAAGCCTGATAGCTTTGGGCCAGTACGGAACGCAGGCACTCCGCCAAGTAAGGCTCGGCATTGTACACGGGCAATATGATGGATACCAACGGGGTACCGATGGACAGTGGGGGCGGGTATGGGTTGCTGGGCGGGGTCATCGTTGTAGCTTGAGGATCCGGTCCTTGAGCAAATGGCGCATTTTGCAGATGTCGGCGGGGGTGGCCATGAAGATATCGTGGATGCGGATGTTCATTTTCACCTTTACCACAGCGCATTGGAAGGCCAGCAGGCAACCATAGGCCACCGTGCTGGCCAGCGCCGCACCTTTAATGCCATAAACGGGCACCAAGGCGAAGTCCAAAAAGATGGTGATAACGGCCGTGGTGGAGGTGGCGTAGAGATTGAAACGGATCAACCCGCCCTGGATAATAAGCGGCGTGAGCAGTTTGGAACTGCTGATGAATGCAATGCCGGGCAGCAGCCAGTACAAGGTTGGTGCAGAGGGAAGAAATGCATCGCCGTACAACAAGGGTATCACCCATGCGGCCGATAGGCCGAGCACCAGGCACAGCCCGGCCACCAATGTGAAATTCACGCGGGAAATGAATTTGTACTTCGAGATCGTCGCGGGGTTCAGGCCTTCATAAAGGTAAGGCTGCACCACGCGTGAAAAGGGTTCGGGTACATAGAAGAACAACTGCCCCAGGCCCACAGCCACGGCATACAGGCCCAATTCCGCCGTTCCCGCGTATTTCCCCACTACCCATACATCGAACCTGTAGTTCACCAAGTTGATCAGGTCGCTGAGGTAATTGATGAGCACAAATGCAAAAAATGGGCGCAGCACGGCCAGGTCGAATGTGGGCACGGGCATGATCCCCACCTCACGGGCGTAGGAGACGCACCAGATCAGGGTCATGATCAAGATGCACGCAATGCTGATGGCGAGGACCAAAGGCAGGGCCTGCTCAACGGGAAACGATTCCTTGGCCATGTACAGCAACGAGATGCCCACCGCATTCAGCCCTGCGAAGAAGATCCCGAGCCGGTTGATGATCCGGAACTTTTTCAAGCCGAGGAAAATGGAACTGATGTACCCGTTCACCATGCCCGCGATGATCGCCACGAGCACATACATGTAGTAGCCCCAATGCGTGATGCCGGGATCCAGGAAAATATTCCTCAATGCCGGATCCAGGAACACCAGTGCCAGCATCAGCGGCACTAGGACCATATTGAGCAAAAGGCCTGTTGCGGCGATGCGCACCACCCGCACGGTCGATTCCCTTCCCTTGGCGGTATGGTAGGTAATGCCCAGCGCCATGCTGAAGCCGAACAGCATGCTCAGCAAAACGACCAGGCTTTGGAGCAGCGTGTAGGACCCGCGGCCGGCCTCGCCCAACAGCCGCGTCATGAAAACGCTGGAAACGAAGTACAGGACCAAGGTGGGCGCTTGGGCAAGGAAGGTGAAGACTATGCCGCGGCCAAGGCTCAAAGCAGGAAAGCTGAAAAGGTGTAGCGGCGGGGAGCGGGACCGGTCATTGCATGCCTGGCATTCTTCTGCGAACTGGCCTGATCACAACACCGGGCCACAGCATGATGGCGTACAACAGGAACGGTATGGCCTTGAAAGGCCGTTTGGCCACAAGCCACCAACTTCCGCCAATGGCCCAATAAACATTGCTCAGGCATTTGTTCCTGAATTTCCGGTCATCCAATAGGCCGTCCTGCACTGCCTTGTTGAACATGCGGAGGACATCATGTTCATACAGGGCCACGTTCTTGCTCATGCTTCCGGGTAAAATGCGGTACAAATTGTATGTGCCCGGCAACCGGTGGGAACTGAACCGCCTTGAAAGCTGTATGGCGAAATCCTGGTCGGCAGCGGTTGATAGATGTTCGTCGAACAGCGCGCCTTGCTCAAAGCAGCGGCGGTGGGCCATTACGTTGCTTCCTGCGCCTGGCACCGCCCGCTTTCTTTGGAACAGCAACGTCCGCAGTACATCGGAATCAACACCGACCCAAACTTCACCGCTGGGCTTCAGGTGCTCATCGGTCAGCGCAATGTCGCAGTACATCCAATCGGTTGGATTGCTTTTCATGCTCTGCACGCGGGCCTCCAGGCAGTTCGGCAGCATCACATCATCCGCATCCAAGAAGGTGACGTAGGTGCCCTTGGCCGCGGCTATGCCCGCATTCCTGGCCGCGCTTACACCGGCGTTCGCCTGGTCGATCACACGGATCCGGGGGTCGTTGTAGCTGTGCGCCAAGGCGAGGGTGTTGTCAGTGGAACCATCATTCACGATCAACAGCTCCCAATTCTGGAAGGTTTGTGCCAACACGGACCCGACCGCATCGCCCAACCATTTTTCAAGGTTGTAGGCAGGGATGACCACGCTTACCTCCGGATGGTTCATCGTTTCCTGCTTAATGCCTGTTCGTAAACGCCCATGGTGCCGTTCCACATCACGTCGAAGGAATACATCCCAAGCGCGGTTTTCCGCCCTGCCTCGCCAATGGCCTTATGGTCCAGGGAAAGGAGTTTGGCCACGCCTTGCGCCAATGCTTGGCCGTCACGCTCCGCAAGGATCCCATTGACCCCGTCCCGGATGGCATCACGGGCCGCACCGGTAGGTGTGCTCACAACGGGTACGCCGTTCATCATGGCCTCGGCATAGACCAAACCGAAAGGTTCGAGCACGGCGGCGTGCAAATAGACATCCATAAGCCCGTACAACGATGGGATGTCCCCGCGTTCCACCCAATCGGTGAACACCACATGGTCCTGCAGGCCCAAGCTGGCCACCCGTTGCCGTATGGCTTCCTGCTGATCGCCGCGGCCGCAGAAAAGGAAGAGGGCCTTGGGATGCTCCTTTACGACCAGGCTGGCGGCATCGGTGATCTGCTCGTAGCCCTTCCACGGGATGAAACGCGCAATGGTGCCCACCACGGGGAAGCGGCCCTTCGTGCCGAAGCGTTCGGCCAGCCGGGCAATGGTCTCCGGCTTTTGGCGGGTGAAAACCTCCGGCGGGATGCCGTTGTGCACGAGCCTGATCTTTTCTTTCGGTGCACCTTCTTTTTCGATCAGGAATTCCCGCGCTTCCTGCGAGATGCTGATGATGTCCGTTGCCACACGCGCGTTCATGCGGTCGAAGGCCATCCATTTCGGCGTGTGCATCCAATGGTAGCCTGTATCCTGCCGCGTGATCACCCGCGCGCGCACCCCGGCCATTTTGGCCGCAAGCAGGCCGGGTACACTATCGTCGAAAAGATTGCAGTGCACGATGTCGGGTTTCAGTTTGCGCATGTGGCCCAGGAACCAGGGCAGGGCGCGGAGCATGCCGCTTTTGCGCCGCCGATCATCGTAACGGAGCCATTTCACCGGGAACCCGCGCGCGGCCATCTCGTCGATCATCGCCGGCCGCTCCCTGGTCATGAGCAGGAAGGAGTAATGCGGTGCTTTTTCCTGCCGCGCGCGTTCCGTGAACCAAGTGAGGTAGGGCACACTGCTGTTGCTGGAAAAAGTGTGCAACACATGGAACGGTCTCTGCATCTTCGGGGCGAAGGAAGGGCTCCGGCCAAATATAGCCGGAGCCAAGCTGGCTTCTTGAAGGTATGGCGTGTCCTTTTCGACCGGAAAGGTCATGCACCGTCTATTCCGTCCAGGAATGCACCAATGCGCTCCCACAAGGCATCGTAAGTGCGGCCGCGGGCAAATGTTATGCGCTGCCCTTCCAGGCCGGGATCTTCGCCGCGTTCAAGGTAACGGGCCATTTGGGAGAGAATGGCATCGTGGCCGGTCGCCATGTACAAAAGGCTGGAAATGGGTGTGTACTCCGAGAAGACCGGGGAGAATACGGCCTTCCCTTGGGCCAGGTATTGGAATACCTTGTGGTGCGAGATCGCATTTCCCCGAAGGGCCGCATCCATCGGTGCAATGCAAAAACGCGCGGCCGAAACGTAACCGCGAAGCGCCTTGGCCTCCACGGCCCCGCGCAGAATGAGGTTGGGGTATGTCCCCTGTAGGAACAGGCGCGATGCACTTTCATTCTGCCCCAGGCGGTAGGGGCCGATGAAAACGAACGGGACCGTGGGGAAACGCTCCGCCATGGCCTGGATAAGCGGCAGGTCGAGCCGATGGTCCATGGCGCCTATGTATAAACCTGCCCCCGCGGGCATGTCGTTGCTGGGGGGACCGCCAAATTCCTCCGCGGATATCGCGTGGCTGATGTTGAGCAATGGCTTGCCGTAGGCCTGGTAGGTTGCATTGAATTGTTCCGAGATGCTCAGGAACCCGTCCACGCGTTCATACAACAGCCTTTCGCCCCGCATGCTGTGGATGTAATCGTCCACGGCCACAAAAAGCGAACTTTTTGCGCGCAGCAGTGCAGGAGCGTACAAGCGCGAGGGATCGAACGAAAGGAGCAGGTCCGTACGGAAGCCCATTTTGCGCAACGCCCTGCCGATCGAACAGGAGACAATGCGGTTGTTGAGCTTGAAGGACAGTGCGCTGGACGACGGAAGCGGGTTGCGGTATTGAAGTACCCAAAGATTTTGTGACACCGGCACCAGCCTGGGCCGGGGACCGCATAAGGCCTGTGATCGCCATGGCTTCACAGGGTCGATGAAGATGACCCTGTTCTTTTTCGAGAGTTCGTAGGCATAGTGGTGCTTGGAATACCAGACCGGCCCCCAAGGCTCGTTGGAGGTTACCAGAATGTCCGATCCTTCCAACCGGCCATGGCTTGCCCGGGCTTTGCCTCCCGCTTCACGTTCGAGCATTTCCTACTTCGCTTCCACCGTATGCTTGGCGGGCCTGGTGCTGATGGAGAACATGCTGCCCCAGGAAGGTGCCCAGAACGGCCAATACGTGCTCATAGGTCCTGGTCCGCGCGAAACGGATGCGTTCGGCGGCCAGCCGAAGGTTTTCGCCATCCTCCAGAAAGCGCTTCATTTCCGATAGCAGCCCATGCAAGTCGTTGCGCATGTAGAGCAGGTGGCCCACAGGCAGGTATTCCGAAAAGACCGGGCTAAAGATGGGCTTGCCCAGCGCCATGTAGTGGAAGATCTTGTGGTGGGAGACCGCGTTGCGGGGATCTGCGGTATTCAACGGGGCCAGGCAGAAAGCGGCATCGGCAATGTACCGGCCCATTTCCTTGAAGGGTACCGGTGGATGTAGCATGATGTTCGGGAGTTCACCGTGCTTGAACAAGGCATCTGCTTCCTTTATCCCGCTTAAGCGGTAAGGCCCCATGTACACGAACCGGGTGCCCGGAAAATGCGTGGCCATGGCGCGCACAGCGGCCAGGTCGATCCGCGCATCGATGTTGCCCACGAACAGACCATGGCCGCGCATGCCCCCTTCATGCGGTACGGCGTTGAACTCCTCGGAGGAAATGGCGTGGCTGATGGTGTGGACCGCTTTGCCGAAAGGTTCGTAGCGCTTGTTGAAGGCCTGCGAAATGGTGACAAAGGCATCCATGTTGGCATAGATGTGCCGTTCCCCGAATGTGGCCATGGAATGGTCGTCGAAGGCCATGAAAACAGCGTGTTCCGCTCCAAGGAGCCGGGGGTCGTACAGCCGGAAGGGATCGAACGCGAGCATGAGGTCGGGCAGCAGGCCATGCTTGGCCAAGGCCGAGCGGATGGCGTGCGAGACCAGCCGGTTGTTGCGCTGGTAAAGGGCCTGCGTGAGGGCCGGCAGCCGATTGCGGTAGGAAAGCACATGCAGGCCGGGCGAGATCTCCCGCATATCCAGGTCCGGGCCGAGCAATGCCTTGGGCGCCCATCGTGGTGGCGCATCCACGAACACCACTTGGTTGCGCCTGGACAGCTCGTAGGCGTAATTGTGCTTGGAGTACCACACATCGCCCCACGGCTCATTGGAAGTGATCAGGATCTTGAGCCCTTCGAGCTTCATGGTTGCCGGAACACTGCTTTGGCCTTTATTAAGCCGCGCGAAGTTAGGCCGCGCCTGGCGCGGCCAAGTTCGTTCCACCGGCGTCGTGCCGGGCTACACCGTACCGGCCAAACGGATAGTGGGCGGCATCAGCTTGCGCTTAGGTCTTTTCAGCCCTTTTATCCGCCGCGTGACAGGTTTCAATTTCCCCAATACCAGTTTCTCCAAGCGATAGTGCCGGTTAACATAGGAGGGGAAATCGGTGTGCTTGCGGATCGGCAAGGCCATCAAGGCCTCGAACCCGGCTTCGCTGAGGCCCAGCTTGTGCCATACAAAGTCCTTGTCCTCTTGTAGTTGCTGCGGGGCATAGAGCGGCTTGCCCAATTCAAGGAGTGCCTGTTCCTTCTGCATACCACCTGAACAGATCATGGAGGCGTAATGCGCCTTGCGCTTGTCCACGCCGAATTTTTCCGGCAGGATGTATTGCTGGTAGAAGCGCGTGAAGATGGATTCGGTGTGCTTGCCCCCGTAGTCCTGCCAGCCGACCTTTTCAGTGATCTCCGCCCGCGCCAAAGCGCTATCGTACTCCAAGTAATTCAGCAGCTTCACGCTCTCGAACTTCTTGGAGAAGAAGAAGTATTGGCGTTTCCAGTACCCCAATAAGGGGAACTTTTTCAATTGGACCCCCGAGAATGTCCGGGTTATGGCCCGCAGGTTCAGCACGTCCATTTTGTCGTGGTACCATGCCGTTGGCAATACGCCTTCGGTGGCATGGTTGTGGCCCGAGACCACAAACCGGATCCCCAATTTGCCGGCCGTGGCGTACAAATGGGCCACCATGGCATGGTCCGTCACCAATTCAATGTCGATCACCGAGGCCTTGAAAAATGCCAGTTGCGCCAACTTGAATTCATGCCAGTCGAGAACGTGGTGGTCAAGGTCAAGCCCAAGTTTGTAGGCCAGATTGCGCACGTTGCTTTCCGAAGCGGCTGAATTATATCCGTTGTCCACATGGACCAATAGCGGGGTGAGCCCAAGTTCCTTCAGCTTCAACGCCAGGAATGAGCTGTCCACCCCGCCGCTTACACCCAATATGCAATCGTACTTGGGGTGCTTGCGGGATTGTCTGATCCGTTCCACCAATTCTGCCAATGCCTTTTCACGTGGTTGCGCAGCGAAAAGCGTTTTGCGGGGATCGTTCCTTTCGAATTCGTGGCAATAGTTGCATTTGCCCTCCTCATCAAAGCGGATGGCGCTATCGTCCTTGGTGTCCAGCACGCATTGGGAGCACTGCTGGTATGGCCTTTCCGCGGGCCGTGCCGAAAGCAGGAAGGTTTCTTCCAAGGTGGTTGACAAGGTTATTCCGGATCCGGGGTCCTCGGCCAGCGTTCGTATCCATTCCACGGGAATGCCGGCTTGCCAACGCAATTTTTCCTTCACCCGGGTATTGGGCACCGCGATCTGCACCACCTGCGCACTCTCCGCCCAAAGCCGGAGGGGAGCGTGCTTATCGTCCGCCCCGGGAGCATCCTCCCATATCGCCAGCTTGGGCACATGCCTGAGCTGCTTGCATTTGCCGGCCTGCTGCATGGCCTTGGAATGGCCGTGCAGGCAGACCAGGTCGAACGCGGTGGCCCATTTGCGCAATTGCCGCTCCATGGCATGGACCGACCGATCACTGCGATGTTCGTTGATCGTGGCCACCGAAAGCCCTTGTTGCCACGGCCCCGTTGGCGCTTCCGCATCGGGCCGCTGCTTAATGTGGATCACCTGCCATTCGCATGGGCGATGGGCACCGATGGTGGCGGGCAGGGCGAATGGGGCAGCTTGGCCATGGAGCACATAAAGGAGCCGCAGCGGTGCTGGGTGGTGCATGAGGGTGTAATTAGAGGCTGTTGGCCTGATCACGCGGCGGGTACTGTGCTCCGCTTGTGCGGGGAACAGGTTGGCGTGATGGGCGGCACTGGGGCCGCCACCGGATGAATGGCTGGAAAGCGTGCCATCGTGCGGCGAAAGTATGCGCGGGCAAGATCGATTTGGCGGTACAGACCCCGTTCAACGCCGAAAAGAAATCAACAGTTTCCAACGGCGGGCAGGCGGCCCCGGCTCCTTAAATGCCAATGGCGCTGGCCACCTCCGGAAGGCACACCAGAAAGTTGAAATGGCCGCTTTGGCTAATGCGCTCAACGCGGGGCGGCGGCCATGTTTTATCGTCGATGTTGTAATAGGCGTAGCCCAGCCCGTCCAACAGGGCGGATACTTCGGCACCGACCTGGTCATTGAGGATTTCGATCAACATGGATGGACGATCCCGTTCGAGGATCGCTTTGAACCCGCGCAACACCGCCGGTTCGTGGGTTTCCACATCAATTTTCAACAGGTCCACCCGGCCGTTGCCAAACTTGGCGGCAAGGGTTGCCACCGTATGGCATGGAACCTCCACGGGCACGCGTTCCGCAGCGGCATTCCAATCGGCCTCAAGCGAGACGGAAAGCACGTTTTCCCGCTCAGGAATGTCATACAGAATTGCCGTTCCATCGTGGTCGCTCACAGCCGCTTGCACCGCCTCAATGTCCCACCCGTTCAACGCGATGTTTGCCTGAAGGCGTTCGTGTACACGTCCCACAGGTTCAACAGCGACCACAATGGCCTCGGCATTCACCGCTTTGGCCGCAAGGGCATAAATGCCTGAGTTTGCTCCGATGTCGAAGATCACGGTAGCGCGCCGCGAAAGCCGTAGCCATAATTCAATGGATACCGCCTCCCAACCCTGAATGCCGCGCCAGAACAGTTCGTTCTCGATCATCGATCCCCGGTGCCAGACCTGGAAGGATGCATTTTCCGCAACGGGAACCGTAAAGACCCCTTTGAAATACAAATGCCGGTACAACCGCTCCGGTGGGGACCACATGGCACGGATGGCCGTGAACACAGCCTGCTTGAATGGAAGGGCCATGTATACTTTGCGCAGGACGTCCTTCAATTGTGCCATGGGCCAAAGGAACGAAAGCGGCCCATGCGATCGATCGGAATTCAGTACACCTTTGTGCCCCAACGTGAAGATGCGCCGCTACCTCCTCTGCACCGGCAACCCCGGCAAGATCAACGAACTGCGCGAGCTGCTGCCGCCCGGGCTGCAGGTGTCCGGCCTGGCCGAGGTGGGAATTGCACCCGACCTGCCCGAAACGGGCAGCACCCTCGCCGAGAATGCCCTGCAAAAGGCCCGCATGGGGCGCGAGCTTAGCGGCCTTCCCACCATTGCCGATGACTCCGGCCTGGAGGTGGATGCCTTGGGCGGTGCGCCGGGGGTGGATTCCGCGTTTTACGCGGGCCCCGCCAAGGATGACCGCGCCAATGTGGAGAAACTGCTGCGCGAACTGGACGGAGTGACCGATCGCGGGGCGTACTTCCGCACGGTGATCGCCTTGGTGGACGACAAGGGTGAGCACGTTTTTGAGGGGGAGGTGCGGGGCAGCATCGCCACCGCACCGCGCGGCAGCAACGGTTTCGGCTACGATCCCGTGTTCATACCCGAAATGGCGCAGCAGACCTTCGCGGAGCTGGACCTGGTGACCAAGAATGCCATCAGCCACCGGGGCAAGGCGGTGTGGAAGCTGGTGCGGCATTTGGCCGATCGCGTTTGAGCCGTCAGGCCCGCTGCCAACCGGGGGTGTAGGCCTCGTTGGGCATGGGGTCCGCCCCATAAAGCCCGATGCCGAAACGGTCCAGCACCGCGAAGATGCGTTGCTGCTGATCTTGGCTGAGCTGCTTTTGCCAGTGGGCCAGTTGCTGCTGGGGGTCCTGCGTTGGCGAGCCCGGCTTGGTGGTGCGGCTGGGCCGGGTGGCCGCCTCCAGGGCGGCTGCGGGCAATTCCATTCCCCATGCCGTGAACACTTTGCGCAACGTGGCCTCGGTGTTCAGCAATAGCTCCTCGTAGGTGATGGTGGTCCAGGCCGCGTCGTTCAGGGGGTGGTGGAGCAAGTGCGCGTGGGTGAGGCACCAGATGTACGCGAGGTACTCCTCTTCGGTAGTGATCCCTTTGGCCAGGCCGTGCAGCCCGCGCACCAGGGCATCGTAGCGGTGGGGCGGCGGCGGGGGCGGGGGGATGGCATGCCCCTTCCATGCGCCATGCTTGCGCATGGAGGCCACCACCGCGCACGGATGCCGTACCAGCAACACAGGCCGCGGCACCTGGAACCGCTCCGTGATCCACGGCAGCAATAGGTGCCCGCGCACGAATTTCACGATCAGCCGGTCGGCGCGCCGCAAGGCCATGGGCGTGGTGGCTTGCGCCAGGTACGGGCTGAGCAAGCCGCCGGAGAACAGCCGGATGAACAATTCCTCCGCCTCGGGCCAGCTTTCCCCAGTGGGGATGTGCTGGCGCCAAGCGAACCCGAGTTGCCGGAACCGGGGCACGTTTTCAAGATCGAGCGGTTCCCAAATGGTGGCTGTGCGGGGTATGGTGCCCAAGATCTCTTCCAGCCAAGTGGACCCGCCGCGGGGCGAGGCGAACAGCAGGATGGCCTTGGCGGGGTCGGCGCGCATGCGTCCCTGCAGCCAATGGAGCTGCATGGCCGTGGCCTGCCGGCGCAAAAAGCCGGAGGCGCGTTGTGCGAATGCGTTCATGCGGCCTTGCGAAGAACGCACAGGGCGGGTGAATTGGCAACTGCATTGCGCAGGTTGTGGCGCGGCAATGGTCAATGGTGGCCGCAATGGCGTTGCCGATCTTCGCGGCATGAACCTTCCATGGATGTCCGCTGAAGAGGCGGTGCGTATGGTGAAAAGCGGCGATCGTGTTTTCATCCACGGCAGCGCGGCCACGCCGGTGCGCCTGGTGCATGCGCTGTTGGACCGGCACAACGAACTGAGCGGGGTGGAGCTCACCGCCATCAGCACGTTCGGCGACCTTGGCTTTGACCGGCCCGAAGTGCAAGGCCCCTTTTTCCTCAACGCCCTTTTCGTTTCCGCCAACATGCGCAGCACGGTGGCCGGGCCGCACGGCGACTACGTGCCCGTATTCCTGAGCGAGATCCCGCGCATGTTCGAGCAGGGCATCATGCCGCTGGATGTGGCGCTGGTGCACGTTTCGCCGCCCGATAAGCACGGCTTCTGCTCGCTTGGCGTAAGCGTTGACGTGGCCCGCAGCGCCGTGCGCAACGCCCGCACGGTGATCGCCCAAGTGAACCCGAACATGCCGCGCTGCCTGGGCGATGGCCAAGTGCATGCCAGCCGGTTCGCGGCATTGGTGCAAGTTGATGATGCGCTGCCGGAGGTGGACTACGGTACGCTAGTGGGGGAGAAGGAGCGCCAGGTGGCGCATTACGTAAGCGGCCTGATCGACGACCGGGCCACGTTGCAAATGGGCATCGGCGCCATACCCGACGCGATATTGGGCGCGTTGGGCGGGCACAAGGACCTGGGCATCCATACCGAAATGTGCAGCAACGGCGTGATCGACCTGGTGGAACGCGGCGTGGTGACCAACGCGTACAAGCGCAAACACCCGGGCAAGGTGGTCACGGCCTTCGCCTTCGGCACGCGCCGGTTGTACGACCTGGTGGACGACAACCCGGCCTTCGCCTTTTTGGACGTGCAGTACGTGAACGACACGAAGGTGATCCGCGAAAACCCCAACGTGGTGGCGGTGAACAGCGCCATTGAGGTGGACCTGACCGGGCAGGTTTGCGCGGACAGCATCGGCACGTACCAGTACAGCGGTGTGGGCGGGCAAATGGATTTCATGCGGGGCGCGGCGCTGAGCCAAGGCGGCCGTCCGATCATTGCCATGTGCAGCATCACGGGCAAGGGTGCCAGCAAGATCGTGCCCTTCCTGAAGCAGGGCGCGGGTGTGGTGACCACACGGGCACACGTTCACTACGTGGTCACCGAGCACGGCGTGGCCTACCTGTACGGCCAGAACCTGCAGCAACGCGCCAAAGCGTTGATCGGTATCGCAGCACCGGAGCACCGCGAGGAATTGGAAAAGGCATACCGGGCGCGATTCGGGCAGTGAGGCGTGGAGGGGTTGCCGCGGAGGCGCTGAGGCGCTGAGAATGTCTTTGCCGCGATGGTTTATCCACAGGGAACACAGAGAGCGCAGAGGAATGCCTTGGCGCGATGGGTTGGCCGCAGAGGCGCGGGGAATGTCTTTGCCGCGATGGATTTCATCCACCGAGAACACAGAGAACACAGAAAGGGAAAGTAACGGCCTCAGGGCGTCGGCAGTTGACAGGCCTTGATCGGCTTGGATGGAATGAGCATCAGTAGTCAATGAGTTTATTTGCAGTTTATGGAGATCGAGGAACGTGACCCACAAACTGGTATGATCATTGGGGCAGCCATTGAAGTGCTTCGTGAGTTGGGGCACGGTTTTGTTGAAAGCGTATACCACGGGGCATTGGCACAAGAGTTCGCGCGCCAAGGAATTCCTTTTGAACAAGAAAAGGAAATGCCGGTGTACTACAAAGGGATGCGATTGGACAAGACTTTCAAAATGGATTTCGTTTGTTACTCGTCCATTGTGGTTGAGTTGAAGGCTTTAAGCCTGATCACAGGGAATGAGGAGCAACAGTTGCTTAATTACCTAAAGGGCACGAAGCACAGACGTGGGTTATTGCTCAACTTCGGTACACCATTACTCGGGATCAAGAGGATGGTGTTCGATCCGTAAGGTCATCGTTTTTCCAGGGCCAACAACCCAGAAGATGATTATTGATCCGGCATTAAATAGTTGACACTTTGGCACGATCCTTGGATCATGCTTTTCATGCGACCGAACGACTCTAGGAAACTTTCGATACCGGAGCTCAATGAGCGCCGTAGGCAGGTTGTGGCCTGCTTGAAAAAGGGCATGGCCCGGAATGCCACCGCTGAACTCTGCGGCATGGCGCAGGGCACTGTGCGCAAGATCAAACGGCTCTATGAGGCCAAGGGCTTGGAAGCCGTGGCGGCAAAGCAACCGGGGCGACCCAAAGGCAAGGGTCGTACCCTGACCAAAGAGCAGGAGCGGGACGCGCAAAGGGTCATAGCCGACAAAACGCCCGACCAACTGAAGCTGCCTTACGCGCTGTGGACCAGGCAAGCAGTACGGGAGATGATCGAGCGCCGCTATGAGCACAAGCTTGCGGTGCGCTCGGTGGGCAACTACCTCAAGCGCTGGGGCTACACGCCGCAGAAGCCTTTGCAAAGGGCATACGAGCAGAACCCGCATGCGGTACGCAGATGGCTTGAAGAGGAGTTCCCGGCGATTAAGGCCCGTGCGAAGGCGGAGGGGGCCTCGATCCAGTGGGGCGACGAGACCGGCCTGCGCAGCGATGATGTGCGCGGACGCAGTTTCGCCCCCAAGGGGGTCACCCCGGCCATCCGGGTCAACCAGCGGCGGCATGGCTGCTCGGTGATCTCAGCGGTGAGCAACAAGGGGGAAATGCGCTGGATGGTCTTCCATGGGGCATTGAATTCCCAGGTGTTGATCAAGTTCCTCAAGCGATTGATCAAGGACGCGACGAACAAGATCTTCTTGGTGCTGGACAACCTGCGCGTCCATCACAGCAAGCTCGTGAAGGCGTGGCTGCTTGAACACCAACAAAACATCGAGTGCTTCTTCCTGCCGAGTTACTCCCCTGAGCTCAATCCTGTGGAGCTGGCCAACGCCTCCCTGAAGCATGCCGTGACCACCCATGCGCCCGCACGCAAAAGAGGGCATATGGAGAAGGTGGCTTCCGCCCACCTGAGGTATTTGCAACGGACCCCGGAAGCCGTCCTTGGTTTCTTCAAAAAGGACACCACCAGATATGCCGCCTGATGTCAACAAATAGTGGCCGACTCAATATTACAAGGACGTGCTGGGTGACGCCGGGCGGGTGACCTTCATCGAGCGGCCGCGCAAGGAGACCAAATTGCCGCTGGTGTTGAGCAAGGCCGAAGTGGCCTCCATCCTCAAGGCCCCGGACAACCTGAAGCACCGCGCCATGCTCGCCCTCGCTTACTCCGGAGGGCTTCGCGTGAGCGAGGTACTGGCCCTGCGACCAGAGGATGTGCTCTTCGACCGGGGGCTCGTGCGCATACGGGGCGCCAAGGGCAACAAGGACAGGACCACCCTGCTGGGCCGCAGCACCGCCGAACTGTTACGCAATTACATGGAGCACTATCGCCCCACGGAACACCTCTTCGCCGGGCAGAACGGTGGCCCCAATTCGGCGCGCAGCCTCCAGAAAGTGCTGGAACAGGCCCTGCACAAGACGGGCATTGCAAAACGGGCCACGATGCATACTTTGCGGCATTCATTCGCCATACACCTCTTGGAACAAGGCACCGACCTGCGATACATCCAAGCACTCCTCGGCCATGCCAGCAGCAAGACCACAGAGATCTACACCCATGTCAGTACGCGCTACCTCCAAGGCATCATCAACCCCATGGATGCGCTGGACGTGGACTGACGAGTATCTTGGCAAAAGCGTCGCAATGCATGCCCCAATAGCCAATAACACGAAGATCCGGCCTAAGCGTTACTGCTGGGGATAGACGAAGATCGGCTGCAACCCCACGTTGGCGGTAATTTGAAGAAACAATTAACAACGAAAAACATTCAAGAAAATGACACAGTTACAAATGATTGACAAAACAAAGTCAATAGCTCAAAATGATAAAAATATTTCTGCCGTATTTATGTACGGGTCATTTACCAAAAATGAAGGGGACAAATATTCAGATATTGAATTCTACATCTTCTTGAAGGATAAAGAAAATTTTTCCGCTGAAAATTGGGTAAGCCAAATTCATCCTTTGGCATTATATTTTACCAACGAGTATGGAAGTGAAGTTGCCATTTTTGAAAATATGATAAGGGGGGAGTTCCATTTTTTGACAAACGACCAAATGGAAGTTATCAAATCGTGGGACGGTTTGGTAGAGTTTAGCGACTTTGACAAGATGATTTTAGTAGATAAAGAAGATTTATTGACTAACACGCTCAAAGAAATAAAAACTAAAGTACCTGATCGAACAACAAATGAAAATATCCTGTGGTTGAGCCAATCATTGTTGAATGTTTTACTTACAACAAGCAACTTAATTAAACGAAAGGAATTTGCTCACGCTTACCAAAGCTTATCAAATGTTCAAAAATATTTACTTTGGTTAATAAGAATTGAAACATACCAAACCAAACATTGGGAAAGTCCAACAAAAAGCTTGGAAAAAGACATAGACCCAGATTGGTATTCGTTATTTCAGGAGACAACATCAGAATTAGATCCGACAGATATTAAAACAGCTTTCAAGAAGACATTAACATTGACTGAAAAACTTTTTGATAATCTTGGAGTTGAAGCAAAATTAAAGGGGGTATTAAGGAGAATTGAATAAAAAAACTACCGCCAATCGAGTAGGCGGCCCCGCCGCCATACGGCGACGGGGTGCGCCTCTCACACCAC
>JBIQMI010000051.1:0-16093 GCA_044463585.1 Cryomorphaceae bacterium | reverse complement strand
TTGCCGTCCATGCCACGGTACCGGCCATTCACATCGTTGAACAGGTAGGGCGCAAGGAAGCAGTGGTACAGCGCGGTATAGAACACCCGCTGCTGCTCGCGCGTTCCGCCCTGCACTTCGATCCGGCCCAAGGCTTCGTTCCATGCGGCTTCCGCTTGCGCGCGCACGGCATCGAAGTCCCAGCCCGGTATTTCGGCCTCCAGGTTCTTGCGGGCGCCTTCCACGCTCACGGCGCTGATGCCCACCTTCACCAGTACTTGGCCCGTACCCGGCGGCAGTGTGATCACCGCCACGCTGCTGTCGCCGACACCTTCCTTCAGCGCCACCGGCGCATCGAAGCGGATGCAGTAGAACAGCCGCTGGTCACGCGCCCATGAGCTGCTGCGTCGTTCGCCGCTGATCTCGCTCGGCCCGGTTTGCTTGATGGACGCGGCCAAGAGCCGGTCGCGGTGGCGCAGGTCCAGCACGAAGCTCTTGGCGTCCTCGCGGTTGAACGCGTAGCGGTGCATGCCGGCCCGCTTGGTGGTGGTCAGTTCCACGTCCACATTGGGGTCGTACAGGTGCACCCGGTAGTAGCCAGCATGGGCCGACTCGCGCTGGTGCGAAAAGCGCGACCGGTATTCCTCCGGCTTGATGGTAAGACCGCCTGAAAGCGGCATCAGCAATACATCGCAGAGGTCGGCCACGCCGGTGCCGCTGAGGTGCGTGTGGCTGAATCCATAGATCAGGCTATCGCTGTAATGGTAGCCGCTGGATCCGTCCCATTCGGTGGGTGAGGTGCGCGTGTCAGGGCCCAATTGGACCATGCCGAACGGCACGCAGGGGCCGGGGAAGGTGTGGCCATGGCCGCCCGTGCCCACAAAAGGATTCACCAGTTCCGTGGCATAGTTGGCGGCCCAAGTGGTGGTGTCCTGGCCGGAGGCCGCAATTGGAAGAAGGAGCAAGGGGAGAAGAGCGGTGCGCATGAGCATCGCGGTAAAAATACCGACGGAGCGGCGCTGCGTCCGGGCTGCTCAAGCTGTGGGCATTTGCTTGCTCGCGGCCAGTGCGGCGGCGCCCAGGATGGCGGCATCATCATCGGGCAGGGACGAGGTCACCAGGTCCACGCGGTCATGGTAAATGTTGAGCAAGTTCTCCTGGAACCGTTCCTGCAAGGGAGACATCAGCAGTTCGCCGCTGCGGCTGATGCCGCCGAACAGCACCACGCGCGAGGGGCCCGTGATGGCCACGGCGTTGGCCAGGCCCACCGAAAGCCAACGCGCCGCATGGCGGAACACCTGCAAGGCGGGCCCATAGCCGTCTTTGGCCGCTTTCGCGATCCCCAGCACATTCTCTTCCTTTAATTCCTCCGGTTCGCCGTCCAACTCAAGGAACGTGCGCCAAAGCCCGCGTGTGCTCACATACGCCTCCAAGCAGCCCTTGCGTCCGCAGGTGCATTCGCGCCCGTCGATCACAATGGTCATGTGCCCCAATTCACCGGCATTTCCATGGCCGCCCAGCACCAACTTTCCATCCACGATGAATCCGCTGCCCACGCCGGTGCCCAGGGTAACCACGAGCAGGTCCGAATAGCCTCTCCCTGCGCCGTACTGCCATTCGCCCAGGGCCGCCGCATTGGCATCGTTGCCCAACACCGCGGGAATGCCCATGCGTTGCTGCAGCATTCCAGCCAAGGCCACGTCGTGCTTCCAAGGGAGGTTGGGCGCCATTTCAATTATACCGGAGAGCTGGTTGGCATTGGGCGCACCGATCCCCACGGCCCGCGGAACCAACCCGTGCTGTGCGGACAATTCGGTGGTAAGGGTTGCCAAGGCATCAGCAAAGGCATGCTCATCCGCATGCCCTGTTGTGGAAATGCGTGTAGTGGCCACAACGGCCCCGTTCCGTACCAGGCCGATCTTGGAACTGGCCCCGCCGATGTCGATGCCGATGATCATGTATGCAGGGCTGGGTTGGTGATTACCGGTTCCGGCGCGGGCTTGATGCCTTTGTACCCGAACCAAGCGATATAGAGGTAGCACGCCATGGGCAACAGGAAACTGAGCTGCATGGCCTGTTGCGCCAGCGTGCTTTTGAGCAGCACATCGATCAGCGCTCCCTGCGCCAACGGGACCAGCGCTCCGCCCAAGATCATCATCACCAGCAGCGAGCTTCCTTGGGCGGTATCATCGCCCAGGCCGGCGATGGAAAGTGTGAAAATGTTGCTCCACAAAATGGAATTGAGCACGCCGATGGCCAATATGGCCCACATGGCGGTAGAACCCTCCGTAAGCATGGCCGCCACCAGCAGGCCTATTGCCGCAAGGGCGAAACTGCCGGTTGCCTTGGCAGCACTGCGGGCCATGGTGATGAACATGGCAACATTGGCGACAACAAGAATGGCGAATGGCCACAATTGCGTGATCCCCAGCCCGCCTTCCATCCGGTTCACCAACCATAACAGCAGGAACATCGCTGCACCGATGCCTGCCAGCATCAGCGCCCGGCTTGCGCCACTGAACCTTCCACCCAGCGCCACTGCGCCCAGGAAGCGGCCGCACATGGCACCGCCCCAGTAAATGCTGAGGTAATTCTTCGCCTCATTGTGCGAAAGGCCCATCACCTGCTCCAGCCCGAGGAAACTGATGATGAGGCTACCGATGGCCACCTCGGCACCCACGTAGCAGAAGATGGCCCCTATGCCGTTGCGCAACTGGCGATGGCGCAAGGCGCGGGGCTTATTGGCCAACGGCCCGCGCGCCGGTTCCGGCAATGCGGTGCGCCACACCCACGCCGCCTGCAACAGCAAAAGCGCTGCGAAGAAGGCGTACGGCCAACGCACGGCGGCATCGCCCTTGAACCAGCCGAAGATCAACGCACCACCGATCAACGGGGCCAGCGTGGTGCCCAATGAATTGAAGCCTTGGGCCAGGTTTAGCCGGCTGCTGGCGCTATCGGCGGGCCCGATAATGGCCACGAACGGGTTGGCCGCGATCTGCAGCAAGGTGAAGCCCAGGCCAAGCACGAAAAGTGCCACGAGGTAGAAGCCGTACGCATGCACGTAGGTGGCCGGAATGAACAGCGCACTGCCGACGCCTGCAAGCAACAACCCGGCGATCAACCCCCGTTTGTAGCCCATGCGATGGATCGGGTCGCCGCCGCGCAGCGATACCAGGTAATACGCCACCGACCCGAGGAAATGGGCCCCGAAAAAGCTGGACTGCACCAGCATTACTTGCCCCCAACCGAGCGTGAACACCTCCTTCAAGTGGGGGATAAGCACATCGTTCATCACCGTCATGAAACCCCACATGAAGAACAGCGTGGTGAGCACCGACATGGCGGCGCCAGTGCGCGCATTGCCCGTGTTCACGGTCGGGGGGTGGCGAAGCGGCATGGGTGGCAAAGTAATGGGCGTTGGCCTGTCCGCGCGGCCGTGTGATCCTCTTTCAGCATGGTCCCTTTTTCCGCACAGTACCTTTGTGGCCCAAATACATTATTCACATGCCTGCCGCCAAAGAGAATGAAACCCGTAGCCAGCGCGCGATGCGCCTGGAGGACCGTTTCGGTGCCCACAACTATCATCCGCTTCCGGTGGTACTGGAGCGGGGCGAGGGGGTTTTCCTTTGGGACACGGAGGGCAAGCGCTATTATGATTTCCTCAGCGCTTACAGCGCGGTGAACCAAGGGCACTGCCACCCGAAGATCATTGATGCGCTGACCACCCAGGCGCGCAAACTCACCCTTACCAGCCGCGCATTTTTCAACGATGTGCTGGGTGAATTCGAGGAGTTCACAACGCAATTCTTCGGCTACGATAAGCTGTTGCCCATGAACACGGGGGCCGAAGCGGTGGAGACCGCCATGAAACTGGCCCGCAAATGGGGATACCAGGTGAAAGGAATTCCCCGCGACCAGGCCCGTATCATTGTGTGCCGCAACAACTTCCATGGCCGCACCATCAGCATCATCAGCGCCAGCACCGATCCCGATGCCCGCGCTGATTACGGACCATATACCCCGGGCATTGATGTGATCCCGTACGACAACCTTCCTGCGTTGCAGCGTGCGTTGGAGCACCCGCATGTGGCCGCCTTCCTGGTGGAGCCCATACAGGGTGAAGCGGGCGTGATGGTGCCCCAGCGCGGCTACCTGAAGGAGGCCTATGAGGCCTGCCGATCGCGCAATGTGCTCTTCATGGCCGATGAAGTGCAGACCGGCATCGGCCGCACCGGCAAGCTTTTGGCCTGCGACCACGAAGGCGTTCGGCCGGACGTATTGATCCTGGGCAAGGCCCTTAGCGGTGGCGTGCTGCCCGTGAGCGCGGTGCTGGCGGATGACCCCATCATGCTCACCATACAGCCCGGCCAGCACGGCAGCACGTTCGGTGGAAACCCGCTGGCGGCCCGGGTTGGCATGGCCGCATTGCGCGTGGTGCAGGACGAGGACCTGGCCGGCAACGCCGAAAAGCTGGGCGAGGTGTTCCGATCGGCCATGCAGCAACTTGTGGAGGAGTTCCACTTCGTGAAACTGGTCCGCGGCAAGGGATTGTTGAATGCGGTGGTGATCGAGCCGCATGAAAATCGTACCGCTTGGGACCTCTGCCTGATCATGGCCAAGCACGGCCTATTGGCAAAACCCACGCACGGCGACATCATCCGATTTGCACCACCGCTGGTAATGAACCGCGAGGAACTCGATGACTGCATCGCGATCATCCACAAGAGCGTGGTGGAATTCGCGGGGCAGGGCCAGCGGCCTGCGTAGGCTCAGCGGCTTTTGTCCACGGTGCGCACCAAGCGCCCCTTTTCGTAATACTTCTCCAAGTAGACCTGTCCGTCGGGAGCATATTCGATCTGCACGCCGTCCTCCAGGCCGTTCAGCCAGTGCTCCGTGTATTTCGGCGTACCGTTCTCGTAATAGTAGTTCCACTCGCCATGCTCCTTGCCGTCCTTGAAACGGCCCACATAATCGAGCTTGCCGTTGGGGTAGTACACCTTCTCCATCACCTTCACGGCCTCTTCACCCCTGCCCTGCAGGTATAGCACCACCTCGGGCCGGCCATTTTCGTGCTTGCTCGCCACGTACTTATGCGTGGAGGAACAGCCCGCGATCATGGTCGCCACAATTGCCGGAAGGAGAAACCGCTTCATGGGAACAAAGTAAATGCGCCGCAAGGAATGGATCGCGGCAAGAGACCAAACCAGGCCGCCCCTGCGCCTCCGCGGCAATATCCAGCGCGGCACGGGCATTCCCCCGCGTTCTGGTCGGACAGGCGGTTCGACACTACGGGAGCCTACCCTTTGCGCCCTCAGCGGTTACATCGCGGCGGCACCGCATTCCCCGCGCCTCTCCGCCTCCGCGGCTTTCTTTCCTTCCTTTCCGCCCGCGCGGGTCAAAACCTAGCGACCAACTTCAAATTGATCCGCCTCGGCGTCAAGAATTCAGGGATTCCGTAATAGCGCCCTTGCACGTCCTGGATCCAGGTATAATCCACGGTGTTGTTCAAGTTGATCAGGTTGAACACCTCCAAGGAGATCCATAGGTCTTTCACATGGCGCAGGCCACCGGTCTTCTCTTGCCCTGGCGCGCCCAGCAATTGTTTGCTGAACCCGATGTCCACGCGCCGGTAGAGGCTGGTGCGCAGCGTATCGGCATAGCGGTTTTCGTTGGGCGGACCATAAGGCAGGCTGGTGCCGAACAATAGGTTCACGTGCACTTTGAAGGTGGGCCAGCGCGGCATTTCATCCTGGAAAAAGAGCGCGAAGTTCACCCGTTGGTCGGTGGGGCGGGGGATGTAGCCGGCCTCTACCCGCACACTGTCCACCGGCCTGCGGTCCAGCGTTTCCATCGCGTCGGTACGCTCACCGAACTTGTTGTAATAGTGATAATAGTGATCGCCGTTGATGTCCTCCATGGCTTTCATCACCGAAAGCGATGCCCAGGACTCCACGCCGCGGATGAATTCGCCGTTCAGCTTCATGTCTATGCCCGTGGCGTAGCCCTTGGCGTTGTTGTTGGCATAGTAGCGGATCCGCACATTGTCCAGCACAAACGGGTTGAGCTGGCTGAGCGATTTGTAATAGGCTTCCGTGCTGAACTTGAAAGGACGGTTCCATAGTTGGAACTGGCGGTCCATGCCCAATATGAAATGGATGCTCTGCTGGGCCTTTACATCAGGGTTCAGCTGTCCTTGGAAGTTGCGCAGTTCCCTGTAGAACGGCGGTTGGTAATAGAGACCCGTGGCCACCCAAAAGCTGTAATCGCGTGATACCGTATCGCCGGGGGCCACCACTTTCCGCCAGCCCGGCTGGTACGCCAGCCTCACCCGCGGACTGACAACGGTCTGCCCATTGTAGCTCCAATTCTGTCCGCGCACACCGGCCACCAGTGCCCATGATCGGTTCGGGCCGGTCTTCCACTCCCAGGCATTCTGCACGTAAGCCGAAGTGCGCAAGCTGTTCAGGTCGATCTGCGATTTCACACTGTTGTTCAGTTCGAGCAGGCCATTGTTGCGTTGCGGAATGGAGTAGCCTGCGCTATCCACCATGTACCATTCGCTCAGGCGGTCGTTGATCTGTTCCCCGCGCGCCTCAACGCCCCATTGCAAATTGGCGCCATTGCCGTAATGGAACGAGCCCGTATGCGTGCCGGACACTACCGTGGCCTCCAAACTGTTGCGGGCATGGTCCAAATACACCCCGATGCCCAGGTCGCGCACCACCTCACCGAACTGTTCACTGGCCAGGTTCCGGTCCAGTTCACCCAAGCGGTATTCGCCCAAAATGTCGAGCCGCTCGGTCTCGTAAGTATTGAAAATGCTGCCGGTGAAACGGAGGGCAAGGCGTTTGTTGGGCCTCACGGAAAGGCTCAGCGCGCCCGACATCGTTTCATATGCCGTGCGTTCCTGCCCTTCGAAGTACACCGTGTAGCGCAGGGCTTGGTTGAAGTTGCCCAGCTCCGTCTCACGGTCGGTGGGCACCACATCGTACCGGTTGCGCGAGTAAAGGCCCAGGAAACCCAGCTCAACCTTATCGCTGAGGTCATACGTCCAATAGCTCTGCAGGTCGGTGTAGCGCGGTATGTAATCGCCCTGGGTATCGAGGCCCTTGAGGATCGTGCTCAACGTGCGGTAACGGAAACCCGTGATCTGCCGCAACCGCTGCCCTGAAACGGCGCTGCCCACGGTAACCGAGCCGCCCAGCAGGCTTGCGCTCACGGTAGCATCAAATTCGCGCGGCCGGCGGTAGGTGATGTCGAGCACGCTGCTCAGCTTGTCGCCATAGCGCGGCTCCCAGCCCCCGGCGCTGAAATGGATCCGCTCGATCATGTCCGGGTTGGGAAAACTCAGTCCCTCCTGTTGCCCACTGCGCACAAGGAAAGGGCGGTACACTTCAATGCCGTTCACGTACACGAGGTTCTCATCGAAATTGCCGCCGCGCACATTGTAACCGCTGCTCAGCTCATTGCGGGTCATTACGCCAAGGCTGCCCTGCAGCAGGCTGTTCACATCGCCCAACGAAGGCTGGAAATGCGAGGTGCGCGCGTTGAGCTTGTCGATGCCTGCATCACGCAGCCGGTCATTCACCACGGTTACCGGTCCGATCACGGATGACCGTATCACCACGTCAAGCGCATGTTTTTCATCGGGCTGCAATTCCACCGTGCGCTCCACGGTGCTTGCCCCCGGATAGGCGAAGCGCAGTACGACCGGCCGCCCCGCTGGCACATTCAACGTGTAACCGCCACTGGCATTGGATGTGGTGGATGCCACACCCGGCACCGCGATGCTGGCATCGGGCAAGGGCCGGTTCTCATCGTCGCGCACCGTCCCGCTCACGGTGGCGGTCTGTGCTGCGAGCCAGCAGGGCAGAACGATCAGCAACAACAGAAGTAAGCACCTCATGCGGGTCCGTTGGCCTGGTGGAAAACCAAGGGCGGCAAATTAACGGCGGCCCCATTGATTTAGTGCCGACCCGGTTCCATTGATCCCACCAACAGTGCGGACTTTACCTATTTTCGTTTCATGCGCAGCCTAAAGGAAGAATTCGATGCATGCCTTTTCCATGCCTCAGCAGCATGGTCGAGAAGCTTGTCCAAACTGGCGAAGGCCCATTTTCGTGCGTTCAAGATCAGCCCCACGGAGGGCTTGGTCCTAATAGCCATACGGAGCACGCCGGGAATCAACGTCACCGACCTGGCATTGGTGCTCTCCCTGGACCAATCGACGATCACCAAGGCCTTGGACAAAATGGAGCTAAAAGGATTGGTTCAGCGAGAAGTGATTGACCGCAATACCCGGGTCTTCCTTTCCGGGGAAGGTGAAGAACGGGAAGCTGACGCCAAGGCAGCATGGATCAAACTGCGAAACAGCTACACACAGCCATTGGGTGAAGGAACGGTCGCGCACTTAGCATATGAGCTGGTTCGTGCGCACGAGAAATTGAATGGGGGCGAAGGGGGGTAGGAGATTTGGATGGAATGCGGGCGGCTCGGAAGGTGGGCGGCGACACCCCCTAGGTATGTATGGCCATTCATACCTCATATAGCCTAGGAATCAGGTTGTTAGCAATGACTGGACCCGGAAGTTGGGTCAATTTGTTAAAACCCCAGGGACACGGAAACAGCTTCAATATGTCGTGAACTTTAGGCCCATACTTCCCGCAGTTATAGGCAATTACCATGCTTGGCTTAAAGCGCGACATCTGTTTTAGTGCGGGCTTGAACCGCTGATCAGGCTCTCTTCAGGTATGCATGGCCATACATACCTCACATCTCTATGAGCGTGTAGCGCATTCCATGTATGTATGGCCATTCATCTTCCTGAATGTCACATGCCTAGCGTTCCGGTCACAATGAAATGGGGGTTGTGTCCAGTCCTATTTCCAGCGCGACAGGCATTTCAGGTATAAATGGCCATTCATATCTCGCATCTCCCTGATTTTCTGCCGCGTTGCATTCATGGCGCAATGAAATGGGAGACAACCAGCCACATTCCCTGCGTGAAGCGCAACCCAAGTATGTATGGCCATTCATAACTCACATCTCCCTGAGATCCTTGCACGTAGCATTCAGGAAAGGGGGGCGGCCAGCCATACTTCCAGCGTGACAGGCATTCCAGGTATGTATGGCCATTCATATCTCGCATCTCACTGGCACTCTGGCACATAGCGCAAAACAGCAGGAGAATCCAAACCCTCGACATCGATAGCAGACTCGGGAGGAATCCACGATCATGCACTGCCAATCCGCTTGGCTACCACTATGATCATCAAGCACATGAGCCCTATCGGCTAATGAAGAAGTGCAAGCCTAGCCTTTCTTGCGGCTTGGTGCCTGCAATGCCTCAGGTATGCATGGCCATACATACCTCGTTTTGGCTCTCGTTCACACCCATCGTTCCGCCACCTTCCATGATCCGGCGCGCCTGGTGAGCGCCATGCCCGGTGTGGCCACCACCAACGACGAGGCCAACCAAACCCTCACCAAGCCTTCCGCTTATGCCCTTTCAACCCGTACCACAAAATGAAGAGATAGCAGGGCGCCATCATCCAATAGGCATTTTGGTGACCGATGCCCGGCTCAGCTGCCATCTTCCCGTAAACCAGCGGTAGAATGGCCCCGCCCGCAATGGCCATGATCAGCAAGGCGCTACCTGTCTTTGTGTGGCGACCCAATCCGCTGATGGCCAACGGCCAGATGGCCGGCCATACCAAGGCGTTGGCCAAACCCAACAGGGCAATGCAGTAAACCGAGGCTGTGCCCGGAAGTTGGGTGGCCCCTACCGTGAATATTACACCAAGCACCGCAGAGGCGGCCAACGCCTTGGCTTGCGAGATGAAGCGGGGAATGGCGGCAATGCCGATGATGTAGCCCGCCACCATGCCCACCATGGTATAGCTCGTCAAGTGCTTCGCCTCTTTCAGCGGCATGCCCATCGCTTCGCCGTACACGGGAATGGTATCACCCGCCATCACCTCCACGCCCACGTAAAGAAAAAGGGCCACGATGCCCAGCATCAGGTTCGGGAACGAGAAGATGCTTCGGCCGTCGGTGGCCACACCAGGCGCATCCACTTCCGGGTCAAGCTCGGGGAGCGGCGAGAAATTCACGAGCAATCCCAACAGGATGAGCGCACCCGCCATAAATGCGTACGGCATGATCACGCGCTGTGCCAATTCATCCAACCGGGCGGCCAGCAGCGGACCGTGCAACTGTTCGATATCGGCTTGCAGGGTATCGGCGTCGGCCATGAGGAGCGCACCCAGGGCAATGGGCGCCACCACACCGGCCAGCTTATTGCAAATGCCCATTACGCTGATCCGCGATGCCGCGCTCTCGATCGGCCCCACCACCGTGATGTACGGGTTGCTGGCGGTTTGCAGCAACGAAAGCCCGGTACCGATCACGAACAGCCCCGCCAGGAACAGGCCGTAGCTGCGGCTTTGGGCGGCGGGTATGAACAAAAGCGCGCCCACGGCCATGGTGAACAGGCCGTACATCATGCCGCGCTTCATGCCCGTGCGGCCAAGCACCCACGCCATCGGCAGCGCCGTAACGAAATACGCGATGTAGAACGCGAAGGTGACGTAGAACGGCTCGGCGCCCGTGTTCAGCTCGCACACGATCTTCAGATAGCTGATCAACGGACCATTGATCCAGGTAACGAAGCCGAAGAGGAAGAACAGGACGCCGATGATGATCACGGCGGTGGTGGCATTGGAACGTTGGGCCATGGGCATTTGCTGGCCGGTGAAAGTAGCGGGGTGCTGGAAGCCTGCAGCAAGGCAGTGGGCGACTTGCTAACCTTGGGGGTTTGAAAGGGGGAGTAGGCTTGATCACGGGCAACCATTAACCCGATGGGTCCGTGCCCTAATTTTGTTTTTCCCCCAAGGCCCAACTTCATTCCATGCGCAACCTCTCACTTTTCATCGCTGCCAGCTTGGATGGGTACATCGCCAAGCCGGGCGACGATCTACGGTTTTTGAAGCGGGTGGAAATGGAAGGGGAGGACTACGGCTATTCCGCCTTCATGGAAAACATCGATACTGTGATCCTTGGCCGCAGGACTTATGATTATGTGGAAAGGCATATCGGTACATCGCATTACGACAATGGACAGCATAGTGTGTATGTGATCACGCGCTCAGGGAGGCCCAGTATCGGAAAGACCACCTTTTATACAGGAGATCTGGCCGGGTTGGTGCGGCGCTTAAAGAATGAAAACGGCAAGGGCATTTATTGCGATGGCGGAGCGGATGTGATCGATGGGCTATTGAAGGCCGACCTCGTCGATGAATTCATCATTTCCGTAGTGCCCATATTGGCCGGCGAGGGAACACGGCTCTTCAAGGGCGGCCGCCCGGAACATGCAATTGAGTTAATGGGAGTGCGGACTTTTGATACCGGACTGGTACAATTGCGATATAGGCGGAAGAGATAAGTCTGTCACGTGTTTCGGCAACCCGATTGTATTTGGTCTTGGGTGATGTACATTTCCTGTGGAATTGCATGGGGACGACAAGAGGACACAACGGGCCTTGCTTCTTCCCGGTGACCCGGGCATGGATGAGGCACCGGTCCCCACAACTCTATTGAAAATCGAAGTTCATGGAAAGGAAAACCTTCATCGCTGCATTATTGGGGTTGCCTGTGCTACCCTCCATGTCGCTTTTTACGGCGAACTACTTTCCAAGGCCTGGGAGCAAAGGATTCCGGGTACGGGCAGGAGAAGGCAGGTTGCATGGCCACATTAAGCTAAAGGGGGTCAATTCCAATCAGATCGACGTCAAGGTATCCGGCACAGACAACGGTGGGCAGTTGGCAATTTTCGAACAGACTTCGCTCTCGCAGGGTAGGGGAACGCCTCTGCACGCCCATCATTTCCAAGACGAGGTTTTCCACATCCTGGAAGGCACGTATCTGTTCCAATTGGGTGGCGAAAGATTCAATTTGACCGTCGGTGATAGCATATTCCTCCCGAGAACGGTCCCACACGCCTGGACCCAAGTGTCCGAACAGGGAAGAATGCTTGTTATCCTTCAGCCTGCCGGTAAACTGGAGGATTTTTTCATGGCCATGGCAGCTTTGGACCACATTCCCAACGAGCAGGAGGTCGCACGCATTTTTTCGGAACATGAAATGCAGGTATTAGGTCCGCCATTGGACTTGGATTAAAGCAGGGTTCACAAGAATTGCTGAACTCCTTTGCAACAGGCACAACGAACCATTCGAACCCGCATGGCAAAGGTGATCGCGGCTTTCAACATGACCTTGAACGGTGTTTCCGACCATACAGCGGGCGTGGCCGATGCGGAACTGCATGAACATTATGCTGCGCTGATCAGGCAAGCAGGACTTCTGTTGTACGGGCGCACAACCTTCGAACTGATGAGCTTCTGGCAAGGGCTGGTCGCGCATCCTTCGGGGGAAAAGGCCATGGATGATTTCGCGATCGCCATGGACAGGATTCCAAAACTCATATTTTCCAAGACGCTCAACCAAACAGGCTGGGCTAGTGCAGCACTGGCGGAACGACCACTTATGGAAGAGGTGGCAAGCCGAAGGTTGCAGGAAGGGCCGGACATCCTGGTGGGGAGCAAGAGCCTGATCATTCAACTGTTGGTGGCCGGCCTAATCGATGAATTGCAACTGTGCATCCACCCGGTGATAGAAGCCAAGGGCGACCTGTTATTCGCGGCCATAAAAGGCCGGATCATGTTGAGGCTGGTCCATACCAAGGTCCTGGGTTCAGGGGCGGTGGTGCTTCATTATGTTCCCACAAGTTGAAAAGGCGGCCATTGATCCGGCCTCCCAGCCGTTCCTTTGCCCCATGGATCCCCGCCTCGTAGCCTTCAAGCGCCTGCTCGATATCATGGACGACCTGCGTGCCCAGTGCCCATGGGACATGAAGCAAACCATGGAAACGCTGCGGCCGCTCACCATTGAGGAGACCTACGAGCTGGGAGATGCCATTTTGAAAGGCGAGCTCCAGGAGGTGAAGGCGGAACTGGGCGACCTGATGCTGCACAATGTGTTCTACGCCAAGATCGGCGAGGAAAAAGGGGCCTTCACCATAACGGATGTGCTCAACGGCATTTGTGAAAAGCTCATCCGGCGCCACCCGCATATTTACGGCGATGTGAAGGTGCAGGGAGAAGAAGAGGTGAAAGCCAATTGGGAGAAGATCAAGCTGGCGGAAAAGAAAGATGCGGTTGATGAGCAGCCGGCCAGCGTACTGCAGGGCGTGCCCCACGGATTGCCCAGCATGGTGAAGGCCATCCGTATCCAGGACAAGGCGCGCGGCGTGGGCTTCGATTGGGAGCACGCCGGCCAAGTGTGGGAGAAAGTGAATGAGGAATTGGCCGAACTGAAACAAGAGGTGGATGCCCAAAGCGACAAGCAGGCCGATGAGCTCGGTGACCTGCTTTTCAGCATCGTGAACTACGCCCGCTTCCTGAAGATCGACCCCGACGAGGCCTTGGAACGCACCAACCGCAAGTTCATCCAGCGGTTCCAGTACCTGGAGGCCGAGGCCCGCAAGGACGGAAAGAAACTGGGCGAGATGAGCTTGGCGGAGATGGACGTGTATTGGGAACGCGCCAAGGCGGGCAAGGCGTAGCCGGCACTTTGGCGTCGGTCAGCGCACCATGATGCGATGGTTCTCCACCGCGGTGTTGCCTTTTAGTTGCATGTGGTATTCGCCGGGTGCCAAGGTTGAAATATCAACCGGGTTTACGCTGCCGGCCCCACTTAAACTTCCGCGCAGCACGATGCGCCCGGCCAAGTCGCGCACTTCCATCAACAAGGGGCCTTCCATTTGGCGGGGTTCCACGTTGATGATATTGGCGGCGGGCACTGGGTAGATCCTGCTGCGCAATGTTATTTCCGCCGCGGGAAGGCCCACTGACACGTCAACCTCCACCGCTGTGCGCGGGCTTTCGCAGGTGTAGGTGAAATAACCCACTTCCCAATCATAGAAGATCTCGAAATAGGCCGTTGCGCCCGTACCCGAGTTGGTTGTTGAAACGATGGCGCCAACATCGCCTAATGGATAAGGGTAGGCGTTGCTCACACTGTTGTACGTCATCCCGATATTCTCCCCGTACATGCGTAACCCATAGGTGCCCGGCACCACGTCCCAATTCAGTTCGATCCTCGATTCACCTTGGGGTAGTACGAACGTGCCGGATGTTACCGGTGTGCCGCCGGGCCATTGCACCAGGCCCACCACCCGCGCCCCGGCCGTCGCCGCCCGTACGAGCACGCTCTTCAAGGTGAAGGGTGAATAGCAATCGAAAATGGGAAAGAACGCGCTGCTGTTCTCGGCATTCGCGTTGTTGCCCGGTGAGGCCATTCCACCGTACACGGTTTGTTCCTGGGGCTGGCTGGCCTCTGCGCACCAGTAGGTGGTGGATCCATAGAGGACCGGAGTGGTCCACGGACTGCCGTTGCCCACGGGCACCGTTGCGTCGATGGCGTCGTACCAAACGATGCTGTCACCCTGCGCCACAAGCGTGGCGGATTGGCCAGGCCCGATCTGCACATTGGAACTTACCGGTGCAGGAGGTGCGGGCAGGTGCGAAATGGTGACCGGTACCGATGTGATCCCAGGGCAAATGCCGTCCACGGTCACGGTATATTCCCCTTCATCGGTAGTGGTAATGCTTTGCGTGGTTTCGCCGTTGCTCCATAGGTAGCTGTCTGCCGATGTGCTGGTAAGCGTTATGGGCGTGTTCCAGCAGTTTTCCGTGGGAACGTCCGAGCTGATCACCGGCGTTATTCCTGGGGTTTCGGTAACAAAGACCGTGGCCGTGGCGGAGCAGGGTGTGCCCGAGCCGGTTGTTACCGTGTAATATCCCGGCTGGTCTATCTCCACGCTGGCCGTGGTGGCGCCGGTGCTCCATGCATAGCTGTCGCCACCGGTGGCTGTAAGCTGTAGCGGCGCGCTGCCGGTGGGGCATAGGTGAAACCCATTGTTACTGGAAATGGAGATCGCTGGGGCCATGCATGTGCCCTCCACCAAGTGCACCACCTGCCCGGCGGCGATGTTGGTGTAGGTGTCCACCTGCCCGCTGGGCCATGTAACCGTTAGCACCGGCACCACGCTGTTCGCCCCCAGCCCGAAATGGCAAGTGCCCGTGTTGTTGATGCCGTAGCTCTCACCGGCACGCACTTCGCGGATCTGGGTGCCCAAAGCGGTGGTGAGCGTGACGCGCGCGCCCACACCGTCGCGGTTGCTCACCGTGCCGCTAAGGCGTACGCCAAGCCATTGGTTGCCGTTACCACTGTTCAGCCAAAGGCGGTCGGGCCGGCTGTAGCTGGGCGTGGTGTAGCCGGTGCCATAGCTGGCCCATACGTCCATGAAGCCATCATTATTGAGGTCGCCGATGCCGAAGCTGTGCAACGACCCGCCGCCGGGGAATACCGTTGACATGGGAATGGGCGTGAAGGTTCCATCGCCGTTGCCCTGCAAATAGCGGCCGCCGTAGCCGCCGATCAGTATGTCCAAGTAGCCGTCGTTGTCGAAATCCTCGAAATGCGATTGAAGGAAACCGCCCACAATGGATTGGTCGGTTCCGGTGACCTCGGTGAAGTTGCCGTTGCCATCATTCTCAAAGAATTGCATGGGATGGTCATGGTTCATCACGATCAGGTCAAGGTCACCGTCGTTGTCCCAGTCACCAAAATCCGCCGACCAGGTCTGGTGCTTGTTCTGCAATCCATGGTCAGGCGCCACATCGCTGTATTGGTTTTGCCCGTTGTTCATGAACATGCGGTTCCACCTGCGGGGATCTTCCGGGTTGTTCACGCCCTGCCTGCACTTGCCGATGAACAGGTCGAGGTGGCCATCGTTGTTGAAGTCCGTGAACACACTGCAGTAGTTCCCGCTCATGTCGCTGGGCGGGTCCGAACTGAAATTGATGTACGGCGTGAGGTTGAGGTTAGCGTTCCCGTCGTTGATCCATGTGCGTGGCTCGCCTGTGTCGTGGCAGCCGAAAACATCCAGCATGCCATCGTTATTGATGTCGCCGATGCTGATGTTCTGCATGAACATGCTATAGGTGGCCGCACTGCCCACGGTGGCCACACCGGGCGCGGTGATCCGCCGGTA
>JBIQMI010000050.1:0-16411 GCA_044463585.1 Cryomorphaceae bacterium | reverse complement strand
AGGTCCCCTTGGGTGAATTGGCAACCGAATTCACGGCCACCATCGGCCTGCGGGAGTTGTACGACGACCAGACCTTCCTGAAATTCCTGGCCACGGTGGATGCCGACACTACGCTCTATTACGTGGACCTTGGGTTGGATTACTGTTCCTTCAAGGGCGATTATATCGCCCCGTTCCTTCGGTTGCACCCGCTGTTCCAGCAGGCCGGTGCCACTTACATCATTGATGCCTTCGCCTTCTACAACACGGAAAAGGCGATTTTCAGGCCGTTCCTGTACATCGATGAGCACATCCTGGACGCCACGGTGCAGCAGTTCTACAATCAGGGTACGTACAAGGACTACACGGGCAACCGCATAGAGGAATACCTGCCCAAGGTTGCGCCATACATCGACTTGCGGGTACAATCATTGCAATTGGAGGTAGTGCAATACAAGCCCACAAGGGCCGAGCTTGCCGAGTATGAGCGCCTGAAGTTTGACCTGGTCATGGTGAAGCATTACCCGAAGGCCAAGGTGGTGCGACTACTGCTCGACTACATAGCGGCCACCAAAACACGCATGAAGGCAGAGGTCTGCCCGCCCCAGGGGAGCATGCTCGTGAAGAGAAATGATGCCCGTAACAGGGTGGCCATGTACCGTGGGATCCATGCTCAACGGCCGCGCTCGGTGGTGTTCTATAGCTCCAAGGCCTATGGTGCGGATGAACAAGAATTGCAGCTTACGCTGGGTGCCCTTACCCGCCATAACCGTTTCATAGAACTGTACCATGCGCAGGGTATATGACCGCAACAAGAATGTGTACGATGCGGCCAAGGAGCGCATGCGCTACATCTTCGATACGCACCAGCACGTGGTTGTGTCATTCAGCGGAGGCAAGGACAGTACGGTATGTGCGTACCTCGCTGATGAGGTGGCCACGGAACTTGGGCGCAAATTCTACCTCTTCTACCTGGACCAGGAAATTGAATACGATAGCACCATCGACTTTGTGGACCGGATGATGAAGCTCCCCACGGTCATTCCTCTATGGTTCCAAGTACCCTGCCTGCTCACCAATACCAGCAGCATATCGCAGTACGTGGTGGACCCATGGAACCCGGCGAAGAAGGACCGGTGGATACGTGCCCAGAAAGTGAAAGCCGTAAAGGAGATCACTTGGGATGTTTCACATGTGCCGTACCAATTCCCGGAACAACGGATGTTCGGGTTCTACGGCCTGGCACAGTGCATGGAGGCCCTGTTCTCGCCGGATGAACCGGCAGCGCAGATCATCGGATTGCGTGCGGATGAAAGTCTCGACCGGTTCCGGGCCGTTACAAAGAATCCTGGTATCCCTGGCATACCCTGGTGTACCAAGGGCAAGCGCCTGACCAAGTTCTATCCTGTTTACGATTGGACATTCCGCGATGTATGGGCCTACCTGGGCCGCACCGGCAAGCCGTACAACCGCATGTACGATTTCTTCTCGCTCAAGGGCTATGCCCCCGGTAAAATGCGGCTGAGCAACCTGCTGCACGAAAAAGCCTACGAATGCATCGTTGACCTGCAGGAGTTTGAACCCCGCTTGTTCGACAGGATGCTCGACCGCTGTTCGGGCATCAGTACCGCACAGGAGTACGCAGGCCGTGGCGGCGGCATTTACAAGGCGGTCAAGCTCCCCAAGGCATTCCAAGCATGGACCGCTTACCGGGACTACCTGCTGGACACGCTGCCGAACCAGGAGCATGCGGACATCTTCAGGGCACGGTTCAGGAGCCAGTACCAGAATGACTACGTGGTGAAGCAACAGGTGAACCGGATCCTGATCAATGACGTGCACAACTTCAAAAAAGTAAACAACCATGAGCAAGACCCCGCAGAAACGAAACGGTGGAAATGGCTCCAGGAACTCTGAACCCACGTTCTTCAGGATAGACACAATTGAAGACTACCATCAATGGCGCAGCGCGATCAATGTGTATGAGGAGAACGGGATCAAATTCCCCGTGCTCAATGCCGTGCTGGTGCACCGGTCACTGATCGTGCCCAACGACTACAACCCGAACCATGTGGCAAAGGACAAGATGGAACTGCTGGCGATATCGATCAGGGAGAACGGATTTGCATTCGGGATCGTGAGCATCCTTGACCCCGAGATAGGCAAGTTCATTATTGTGGACGGTGCCCACCGCGACATGATCACCGGCAGCAAATGGCTCAACCTTACCTACAAGCCCTTGGTAATACTTGACCATAGCATGGAAAAGCGCTTGGCTGCCACCATGCAATTCAACAAGGCCAGGGGCGTGCATAGCATTACCGGCAATGCCGACCTTGTGCGGCGCATGGTGGAATTGGGCATGGCCGATGCTGATATATGCAAGCAGCTTGGCATAGATGCCGATGAATTCCTGCGCTTGAAGCGCAATGTCCGCATCGCTGAATTGTATCGCGAATTGAGTTATTCCGCATCATGGAAAACAGAATGAAAGTCCTTCTATATCAGGTCGGTCAGAACCTGAACCGTGCCTATCGGACCTGCGAAGCATTCGGCATACAGGAATTGCTGCTCATGGATTGCAAAGACAAGTATCTCGCAGGTAATTTGTTTGCAGCGAAGGGGCGGGTAGAGATGCGAACCATCGAGGAATGGCCGACCAATATGCTCATACTGGAAACGTGGGCGAAAAGGCCTATCAACTCCCTTACCGCAGCGGAATGGGCAGGTGTTGACCATATCGTGATCGGAGGTGAGTCGCGCGGCTTGCCCAGGAAACTGCCAGGTATGCATTGCACCATACCAATGCATGGAATGATCAGCGGCCTTACCGTGGAGGCAGCACTTGCCATCGCGTTGTATGCATGGCGCAACCACCACCTCCAATGAAGACGTCAACCCAATATATGCGCCCAGCAGGTATACTGGTAGACGGGCTGCGCGATCTGATAAAGGCCACCGGTATCACGGACGGCATCATGGCCGAAGTGGGGAGCTATCGCGGCGAAAGTGCTACCATTTTCTGGGAAAGTGGCCGGTTCAAGTCCATTCATTGCGTGGATAAATGGACCGGGTGGGCCTCGTGGACAGAAAAGCATTTCGACATGGCCATGAGGCCCGGTTGGGCGAAATACAAGTCCACCAGCGCAGATGCAGCGATGCGGTTCACCGATGGCACATTCGACCTCGTATATATTGATGCCACGCATTACTACCACGCCGTACATGCCGACATCGTACAATGGTTGCCCAAGGTGAAGCAGGGGGGCTGGATCGCCGGCCACGATTACAACCCTGTTATGCTCAACGGCCGGCTGCGCCGTTACCCGGGCGTAAGAAAGGCGGTGGACCAATTCGCAAGCAATATCCTCATCTTCCCGGATAGCTCATGGATGTTTCGGCGAAACACATGAGCATCTTTTGGGCGCCCGGGCGGGCTGTCCGCTGTATCTCCGTCGGCTTGCTGCCGCCGGAGGATGCCGCTTCCATCCCTGGCGCAAACCTCTTCAACGCCTGTTGGCCTATCTTGGGCCGGTAATACCTTGCACCACCATGCGCAACAAAGCCTCCTACTACCGCGCGGAGGAGCTCCGCGCCGCGAACGAGGAACGCTTCGAGGATGCCGCACGCTGGCGGGATATGCGCGAGGCGCTGGAGAACGGTCCGATCGCAACACCTGCCGATCCCACTTTTTCTCCCCAAGGCATTGCCAAAGAATTGGCCGCAGATGGGTTGAAGGTCAAGCACACCTATGGCGAGGAAAGCCTTTCCCTGAATAACAGGCCAACAGTAGACCGAGAACCCATACCCGACCATATACTCGATCTGTACCGCGCCCCGAAGGGAGATCACCATTTACCTTCTTGGAAGGATGGCTTGGAAGCCGCCTTGCGCAAGGCGCTCAGCGAAGCAGCCGGGTACGCAGTGTCTGAGCAGGATATCATCAGGCACGGCTTCCGGATCATCGACCGCCGCACGGGCATTGAAAACTACTACTTCGATGGTCGGTGTATATTCGTGGTGGACCACCGCAAGGGAGTATACGGAAAGCCCAAGCTGGATGATGAACGTCCGTAGTACCCTCCGCCTCCTATGCAGGATGCTGGCCATCCGGGCCATTGCCGGTTTCTTCCACCGGGACCAGGACCAGCTGATCACCCGGCGCGGCCATGAGGTACTTGCCACCCCTCACCTGAAGGCCCAGGCCGATGCAGCCATGGAGGAATACCGCCGCACCGGCCAGCACGGCCCCTTAGTCATTCGCTTCGCGCAGTAGCGGCAAACGGACCGGCTTCGCGTTCGTCGATTGTATTGGTCTATTGGTCGAATAGTTGGCAGAATTATACCCGCATTACTTGACTGGCATAATTATGCCCGTATATTTGCACTACCACATCAGAACAACGCACCAATGGCCACCAAGAAGAACACCACCAGCAAGCGCGGAACCGCCGACTACCAAGGCATGAACTGGATCCGCCAGGAGAAGCGCCTCGCCATCTACCTGCGCGACGGCCTGGCCTGCGCCTACTGCGGCGACAGCGTGGAGAACGGCGCCAAGCTCACCCTGGACCACATCATCCCCCACGTGAAGGGCGGCGACAACAAGGCCACCAACCTGGTGACCTGCTGCCACCGCTGCAACAGCAGCCGCGGCAGCCGCGCCATGCGCACCTTCGCCCGGGGCGTGGCCATGTACCTGAACCATGGCGTAACGGCCGAGGAGATCGTGAAGCACGTGGACACCACCCGCCGCCGCGCCCTCCCCATCGAAGAGGCCAAGGCCCTCATCGCCCGCCGGGGCAGCGCCGCCCGCGTGCTCAATAGCATGCAGTGAAATAATTCTTCCGCGCATTTGGTGGCGGAAGAATTATTCCGTAAATTTGGGTGCCACATCAGAGAAACGTACCATGAGCACAGAAAAGATCTTGATCGGAGGCCGCGCCCTCAACGCCCTCGGCAGCAGCCGCCTCACCAAGGACACCGACTACCTGGTGAACGATACCGCCACCACGGAAGCCTTCATCCGTGACGAGGCCAGCAACACCGACTACATCAATGCCAACGGGCACAAGCTCTTCGCGGCCATCTGGGCCACCGAGCAGGGCCGACAGATCGCCAGCCCGCAGGCCCTCCTGGAGCTGAAAGCCTACGCCTTCGTGCAGCACTGCCTCAACGGCTTCTGGCAGAAGGCCGACGATGCCGAGTACGACATGAAGTTCCTCGTGCGCACCTTCGGGCTGAAGGGCGTGAGCCTGGTGAAGGCCCACGTGAGCGCCGGCGAGCTCACTGAGATCAACAAGGTGATCGCAAGCACCCGCATCTGAACGAACACCGCGCCGGGCGGATCCCGGCAACCAAGCACCAATTACCACAACGAAGCGAACGCCCGAGGGCTGGGTCCTGCTGGACACCCACCGCGCGGCATCGGACCACATCAGCATCACCGGCATCCCTGTGCCCACGCGGCATGCCGATGCGCAGGCCATCGCCAGCATCAGCATCTACGACATCGAATGACCATCGACGAACAGATCACCCAGATCAAGCGCGCCATCGGCGCCTTCTTCCGTGCCCGCCGCGAGAACATGGGCTGGACACGCAACGACCTGCGCGCCGCCACCAACACCAGCGGCCTGCAGGTGCAGAAGATCGAGGAGGGCATCGACAGCGTGGGCACCGACACCTTCTTCCGCGTGATGCTGGCGCTGGGCATCGGCACCCACTACACCGTGCAGGACAGCAACGCCGCCGAGGTGTGCGTGGAGGGCGCAGCCATGCCACCTCCCTTCCTGGTGTACCCGGACGGGGAACGTGGCCAGCTCTACATCCTTCACTGGCAGAAGCCCGCCTTCCTGGTGCAGGTGGTGCATACCACTCTGTACCACCTGCGCGTGGTGGCCACCTACGGCCCGCCGGCCGACGCCGTGAAGCAACTGCCCGTGTGGGCGGAACTGGAGACCTTTGTTAAAGACAAGTTGGCCCAGCAGGCCGATGATCTGAACCCATGAGCAAGCCAGCCATCCTCTACCTGCTTTGCGGGGAAGCAGAATACGAATACAATGCCGTGCATGCCGCATACACCAGCCAAGCTGACGCCGAGCGGGACGCGGCCCTTCTTGGTACCGGCTTCCATGTGCTGCATGTTCCTTTGGACCCTGATACCAGCCCCCTCCGGAACGGGCAACATGTGTTTAACGTGAGATACCGGCAGGATGGGACCTTCCACGTGAGCGAGGGCAGTGCTTCCGACTTCTTTTTTTCGGGCGAGGTGGATGCCGCGGCTTACCACAACACACTGTGCAGCGTACACGTAGCAGCCTCGGACCGGGCGCAGGCCGATGCAGCCATGGAGGAATACCGCCGCACCGGCCAGCACGGCCCCTTGGTCATTCGCTTCGCGCAGTAGCGGCAAACGGGCCAGCTTCGCGTTCGTCGATTGTAATGGTCTATTGGTCGAATAGTTGGCAGAATTATACCCGCATTACTTGACGGGCATAATTATGCCCGTATATTTGCACTACCACATCAGAACAATACACCAATGAAAACCGCAAGCACCCCCAACGCAGAGGCCTCCATGCTGTTCACGGACAACCGCGCTCTGCACAAGCACACCCGCGCTGTTAGCCTGCAGGCCGTGGCCGACCACCTGATGCAGAACGCCATGTTCCGCTACTACTTGACCCAGGGCGAGGACGTGAAGGTCTGGGCCTGGCGCATACTCACCTACTACCCCATGGACACCAGGGCCACCGTGCCACCCGCGCTTACTAGCCCGGTTTATGATGCCCTGGCCAAACGCCTGATGGGGGCTGCATAAAACCTTGGTCCCGTAGCTCAATTGGATAGAGCACCTGCCTTCTAAGCTGGTTGTTGCTGCCTCAAATCCAGCCGGGACCGCCGACCTACCTTCAACCCAAAAGCGAACACCATGAAAACAACCTACATCACCCAGGCCACCCGCTGCGTGCTGGACCCCTTGGGCCACCTGCAGTATGCCGAGGAGCCGGTGGCCATGTACCGGGGCGGTTCCCTTTCCGCAGCCAAGGCCGCGTTCCTTGCGGCCTACAAACGGTACGAATCCACCCCGCTAATGGAGATCGCCCTACTGGTGGACGATGGGCATAACGAGCCTGAGCCGTATTCCGCGGTGGGCGATGATGCATGCCCGCCCACCGGGAATCCGTACTGGTGCGCCATGGCCATACAGGACATGCCGAACTGAACCAACCGCGCCGGGCGGAACCCGGCAACAAACACCAATTACCACAATGACGAACAACTTCATCAAGCGCACGCCGCAAGGGTGGCTGCAACTGGACACGCACCGTCCGGCATCTGACCACATTGCCATCACTGGCATACCCGTGCCCACGCGGCATGCCGATGCCCAGGCCATTGCCAGCATCAGCATTTGCGCCAGCCGGCGCCAGCCGATAGAGGTAACGCTACAAGTAGGCCCGGAGGATGCCGCGGGCTGGCGTAACAAGGACGGCGAAGCAGCCCAGCAACGCCGCAAGGAAGTGGCCGAGGATGCCGCCAAGCATTTGGGCGTGGACGTGCGCGCTATCACCGTGCAATCCCGCTACAGCGGGCATTCACTGGTGCTGGCCTCCATGGCCGCACGGCGCGAAGCAGAGCGCAAAACCGCGCTCCAAGCCGCTGAGGAACACGGCCCCACGCATTACCGCGTATGCGTGGAGCACTACGACTGGGACAGCAGGGGAAGCTATTTCAAGGTGTGCGGCTCCGATACGCTGAGCATCCACGGAAGCTTTGAGGCCGCCAAGCAGGCATTCGCCGCCGCATGGGAGCAGCGCGAACACCACGCCAGCTGGCATTCCGCCCCGGTGAACATTATCCTGCAACGGGTAGTGGTGGGGCAAAGCCCCGAAGATGCTGCCAAGGAAGTGGAAACGTACAGCGGCGAAGGCAACCCGGCAGGCGATGCAACGTGGGAGTGCTACTACGGCGGCCAGGACTGCACCGGATGGCATGTGCTGTGGGCGCATAACGTGGTAGGCAGCAGCTACCGTGGCCCGAAGTACGACGGCAATTGCCTCGGCATCATCGGCCGCCAACAGGCGCAACACTGCGGCACCGGCGAATGGGAGCTACGCCACATGGACGACCATAGCGGCGCTTTATATGCCGACGAACTGTTCGCCACCCGTGAAGAGATGCTCGCCTGCATTGCCGGCATCGATGAGCTGCGCGAGCGGCAGGATGTGCTGAAGGAACTGAGCAGCGGGAACGAGCCCGTTGTGTACGCCGAACGCCGCTACTCGGCAGGCGTAACGGAGGCCCATGCGACCCTACCGCACGGTGAGGAGTTCACTGTTGAATTGGACTTCGACGATGAGTCCGCCACCTTCCATGCCTTCAGCTTCGACCGTGAGGCGAATAAGGACGTGCTGGTGCGCATCGAACTGGCCGAAGTGGCCGAAACCGAGGAAGAGAATGCCTGAACGTAACCAATACACCAAACCCGCAGGTCTCTGATGTGGTAATTGGTGTACCTGCGGAAAGGGGCGCGGCTTCGGTCGCGCCCCGAACCGTGGGAGCAAACCCAAAGCACAAATGGCAAACGACAAAGAAGTGGATTCCCTGCGCCGTTCCATCGCCAACTTCTTCCGCGCACGGCGCGAGAACATTGGCTGGAGCCGCCACGAGCTGCGCCAACGCGCGGGGCTCAACAGCACCCAGCTCACCGCCCTCGAAGGCGACTCCGATACCGTGGTGACCATGCCCACCTTCCTCCGCACCATGCTGGAACTGGGCCTGGGCCTGCACATCACCGAGCAGAACGCCGATGCCGTGGCCGTGAGCGCCGAAACATCATTGGCCCCGCCCAGCTTCCTCACCGTGCTGGACATGGCAGGCCCGCATGCCGCGGAAGAGGGGCCGGGGGTGAGGCAACTCTACGTACTGCACTGGCGCCGCCCCAGCTTTCTGGTGCAGGTGGTGCAGACCGTGCCGCACCACTTGCGCTTTGTGGCCACCTGGGGCGCCACCCCCGCCGAAATACGCGACCTGCCCGTGTGGGAAGAGGCGATGGAGTACGTGCGCACGCAGCTGGCAGGTTCCATCGACCCCAATTGAGCCCGAACACCCCTATGGTCGCGACATGCATGTCGTGACCATCGGCTGCGCGACGGGGAGGGATCGAACCTCCGCTACCGGCTTTTCAGGCCGGCGCTCTACCAGCTGAGCTACCTCCGCATGGCACACGGGGCAGGATTCGAACCTGCGGCCTGCGGTTTTGGAGACCGCCGCTCTGCCAACTGAGCTACCCGTATGTGTGTGGGATGTGATGGAGCCGAACCACCAAGGCTGGAGCTTTACAGGCTCGGCCAGCCCGCGCGAACATCCCGGAGGAATGCTCAGCGCCAATAACTAAATCGCACGGAAACCCATACCGGATTCGAACCGGTGTGACCGCTTTTGCAGAGCGGTTCCTGGCCGCTCGGACAATGGGTTGGGGTTTTCATTGGAAGCCGCGAATATACGGGGGAAGGGGAACGAAGGTTGCATTCCCCGGCCCGGCCCGCCCCTGGGCCCGTGTACCCGGCGAAGAAAAGCGGAAGGCCATGGCCGCCCGCCGCGCCGCCGCCAAGAGCATAAGGAAGCAGCCCGCGCCCGTTGCACCACCAAAAAGGCAGCGGCCAAGGCAGGGCAGGGAGGCCAGCGGTGCCGGCGTGTGTGCACGTACAAGGTGCCGCCCATTGGTGCGCGGAAGAAGGAGGCGTGTTGCCGTGGTGCGGGCGGGCCTCATCCATGCGCCGGAAGGGCCACCAAACGTTGAACGGCCATCCCGTTACCAATGGCTTGGCCCGTGCTGCCACTGTTTGATGTTGGCATTACAGGCTTTGGTATCTGATGTTGCTCCACAGCAAATGGAGCGCGTGCGGCACGGCCGCCCAAGGCCGCTTCGCGCCCCCCTGGGGTTTCGCGGCATTTGCCTCTCGCTGGTCGGAAATTCCACGGTCCTTGTGCGGCCGTGCCCTTAACCCGCGCTTTCACCCATTGCACGTGGAGCAACACAAACCAAATCCCTCCACACCAACAACAATGGCAAAGGCCAAGCAATACATCGGAAACGGGAAGGCAATGAAGTTCAACGGCGTAATGGTGTCCCTGCGCATGGAAGAGGCCCGCAAGTACATCCGCACCACGGACAACGGCGAGTACCTCACCTTCTTCATCGACCCGCGCAAAACAGCCGACCAATGGGGCCGCACCCACAACGCGTACGTGCTGGTGAACACGCCGGAGGAAGCACCGCAGGCCACCCTGCCCGAACCTGCCATGGCCGCTGAGGCCGATCCGGAGGTGGTGCACATGAACGGGCGCAGGCTGCGCCGCATAAGCCCCGAGGAGGCAGCGGCACGGCGGGCGGCCATGGCCGACATGCAGCTCCCCTTCTGAGCCGCGCGAAGCAACGGGCCCCGGAGCGATCCGGGGCCTTTTGTTGTTCATGCAACAAGCATCATTCAGCGGGCAAGGCACAGGGCAAACCCGCTGAATGATGAATGAACAAGCAACCGATAGGAAATCCGCATTGGCCCAATTGCTCGATGCCATTTGTGATGCCGTGGCAGTAGGTGGCGAACAAGGCGTGGCCGGTGGCACATTGTACGCCGCATTGATGGGCCAAGGCTGCACGCTGGAACGCTACCAGATGCTGATGGACCTGCTGGTGGAGATGGGCAGGTTGAAGCGGAACGGGCAGCATTACACGGCCTGGAAGGAGCGGACGGGGCGGTAGGCAACGCCCTGCCAAGGCGTGATGGCGCCGACCATGGCCAAATGCAGCACCCCGCCGTGGCACGCTGCGCGGTGTACCACTGCGCAAGGCCTTTCGCGGCATAAACCCCGGCAATGCCGTGGTTATTCCACGGTGCCTTGCGCCTGCCACGGACAGGGTGCAATGGTGCGGCCATGATCAACACCATCACATATTCCCTGGAGGACGTGCAAACATCCTACCACCCCGACCGCCCCACGCACCCTGTGCTTTGCGATGATTGCCGCGATGCCCGCGAATACACCGCCGGCAAGCGCATCAACTGGGCCAGTTTCCACGCGCTGAAGAACAGCCCGTACAACTACCAGGAGGTTGATTACTACCGGGCAGGCACACTGGCCTGCACCTGCTGCCGCAGCACACGGTACAGCGGCCGTTGGCTGGTGCTGCCGATACGCAAGCCGTGATCGGCGCGGGGTTGCATGCCATACCACCGGCGGGCACCTTGCCCACCGGCGGTGCGGCATGGCGGCCATGGGCAATAATTGAACAACATCAGCGGAGGACTGAACCTGCCATCCGCCAGGGGCGGGGCGGCGAAGACAATAAGGCAGTGGCATTCCGGTGCGCATGAATGGGCACGTACCAGGTCGGGTGAAGTGGGCGTGCTGTTCCGTTGCCCGGTATGGACATGGCAAAGACATCACCTTTGGGGCCGGTGCGCCTATGGCGCAGCCGTTGGCCCGACAAGGCCTTTCGCGGCATAAACCCCGGCGATGCCGTGGTTATTCCACGGTGCCTTGCTCGGCCGGCCCACGGCAGGTGAAGGAAGAGGCCATGTCCAACCGAACAACAAAACAGCACATGAAAGCCCAAGTAACCGCCCGCCTGATCAAGAAAGTGAACATCCACATCCAATGTGCGGAATGCCGCATGGACCTGAAGGGATACGCCGCCGTGGAGCGCACCAGCAAACGCGGAAAAGTGGAATACTTCGCAATCGGAAGCTGGACCGGGTCCGGCTTGAAGTACATGCTGGACAATGGCCTGATCGCGAAGACCAGCTCCTGACGGAGCGAAGGCAAAAGGCCCCGGCGGAAGCCGGGGCCTTTTCGCGTTTTGCGCAACAGCACGCGCATTCATCGGCAATTGCCGCAGGAAGGCCGTGATCGGCGCGGGGTTGCGAACAAGCATCCGTGCGCAACGCGCCCGCGGATGTGGTTTGCACACATGGGTAAAATTTATATCATTGCGCCCGGCGGCTCAGTCATCCACCATGACTGAACAATTTCATACTGCGGAGATCTTCCTGAAACCCCACATTGTGCGGTGGTTGGCCGTTAAGCTCAGTGAACGGCACCGCAACCACACCCCGCACGGCAATGCCATTTGGCGCGATATGCTGCAATTGCTCGGCTCCAGCACGCGCCTGGTGCAGGTGCAGCCCGATGAGCGCAACGGCAGGCCCACGGCCAAGTTGCGCGTGGCCCTGTTGCTGGGCGAACAGGGCGAGCTTACCGTGCACACCAACAAGAAACTGGCCCTGTACGCGGAAGCACAGTACACCAAGGAGTTCACCAACTACGTGGACAAACAGTACTATGGCGGCTTGTCATCCACAAAGGCATTGGCCATGGAGGGTTTCCGCATGATGTACGGCATTACCGAGGACGACCTGCCCTTGCGCAACAGCATACGGTGCTACGAGCGCTACGAGCAGCGCATGGGCCGCCGTTCGCGCCGCGGCGGAAGCCGCCCCAACAGCGGCCCGAAGCCCGAGAAAAGGCCGGAATTGCAGAAGCGGCGCGGCCCGTACGGCTGACCGTCGTTTGTGGTTTGAACCCCCATGCGCGAGGCGATAGCCTTGCCGCATGCCGCTGCCAGGCCACATAGACCGCTTGCGCCAAGAGCGCAACACCCCCGGTGCCTGCGGCCTGTGGCTGGTGCCCGTTGATGGCGTGGCCGTGATGCCCGCCGAAACGAACGGCGCCATTCCCGTGGATACCCCCGTGGTGCTGGCCGCCGGGTACCAGTGGACCGAGATAACCCCCACCGTGGCCACGCAGGATTTCAGCGAGGACTGGACCCGCGAGAATGGTGCGCGCAAGGCCCACGCCAGCCTTGAATGGGAGGTGGCCAAGGACCGCCTGCAACTGCTGGAGCCGCTGTGGAGCCTGGGCCGCATGCGCTGTCTGGTGCAGCACCGCGATGCCAACGGCGCCACCAAGCTCATGGGCACAAAGGCCGAGCCCGCGCTGGTGGTGGTTACCGAGATCACCCACGGCACGCGCCCCGGCCAGGGCAAGAACCGCTACCTGCTGCGCGCATCGGTATCGCGCGGCACCAAGTGCCCCGTGTACCTGCCGGCCAGCGTGCCGCAGGCACCGCCCGTGCCGCCCGGCTGCCCCACGCTGGGCCAGCTGGTGCCGGCCGCGCCAGCCAGCACCATCAACGCATTGCTCACCCCCGCGCAGCAGCTTTGGTTCGCCCAGTACTACGGCATGCCCGCGCCTTGCCCAGGCCTGGCCGAGCTGCTGGCACAAGTGCCCGGCGACCAACTCCTCTCCTACCTCACCGGCGAGCAGGTGGCGGCGCTTACCGAACAGCTAGGCAGCGACATCGACTTCATCGACGGGGGCGAGCCCGGCTCCACTTATGCCGATGATGTGGACCCCGGCGATGAACCCACCGTGGCCGACTTCGAGGCCGCCGATTTCAGCCCCAACGACTACATGACCTAAGCCATGGCACAACGTACACGCACACAACTTGGCACCTTGCTCACCAACCTGTTCTCGCCCGGCGCGCCCAAGGTGAGCAAGAGCGGCCTGCAGGGCCTGATGGCCGAATTGGTGGATTCCAGCAGCAACGTGCTGGATGATGCCATCCCTTGGAGAAAGGCCGTGAACGGCCTGGCCAATACGCCCCCGGCCTTGTTCGGCGAGGGCGACCGCTGGCTGGTAGGCGCAGCGCCCACCGGGGCATGGGCCGGCAGCGCGGGCAAGCTGGCAACCGGCCACGGCGATGGCAGCTGGACCTACACTGATGTGCCCGACCGGGCCGTGCTGCCCAGCAGCACCGAGGCCAACGCCTACTACGTGCGCGAGGGCGCCGCCACCACCCTGCGCCGCCTCTCCCAAATGCGCACGCTGGCCACCACCGCCGATGCCAGCGTGTTCGGCGATGCGCTGGACACCATTACCGCCACGCGCATGCCGTTGGAGAAGCAGACCAGCTACCTGCTGCGCGGCACCCTGCTGCTGCAGAGCAGCCATGCAAGCGCCGGGGTGCACGTTACCCTGGGCGCCGATGCCGCGCTGGACACCGTTACGTGGAGGCTGGACACGCTGAACGCCGACGGCACGCCCGCCGTGCAGTTCGGCAATGCCTTGGGCGCGGGCACACCAACCGCAGGCGTGCCGGCCGCCAACACCACCTATGTGGTGCAGCTGAATGCCATGGTGAAGACCATGGGCACCGCCACCGAGCTGTACCTGCGCCTTGCCAGCAGCGACGGTAGCCGCATGGCCCGCCTGATGACCGGTTCAACCCTGCAACTAACGCCGCTGGCATGAGCACCATAACGGCACGCATGGGGCAGCGCAGAGGGTCCATTAGCCAATGGACCAACGCCAACCCCGTATTGAAGAGGGGCGAGATCGCCTTGGTGACCGTGGGCGAGGCCCAGAGCGGCCCCGGCGGCACCACATGGTACCGCCTGAAGGTGGGCGATGGCGTTACGGCATGGGCCAGCCTGCCGTGGGCCAGCATGGGCGAGGGCACAGCCATCAGCCAGGCCATGGCCAACCTGATCGCCCAGGAAGTGCAGGACCGCGATGCCGCCATTGCCGCATCCATGGTGGGCATGTGGAACGACCGTGGCGGGCACGACCCCGCCAGCGGCCAGTACCCCACCACCGGCGGCAGCGGTAGCGGCGGCGCCATACGTAAGGGCGACACTTGGACGGTGGAAGCCGATGGCGTAATACAGGGCGTGCCGGTGGACAAAGGCGACACCTTGCGCGTGCTGGTTACCACGCCCGGGCAGGACAACGCCAAGTGGGCAATAAGTGAGGCCAACGTGCAGCAGGCCACCACCGTAATGCGCGGCACGCTGAAGGTGGCGTTGCAGGCCGCCATTGAGGACCCGGCCACCACCAACGACACCGATGCCGTTACCCCGCGCAAGTGGTGGCAGGGCTGGGCCAAGGGCCTTACCCTGACCGAATGGGCCAATGCCGTGCGCGCCACCGTGCTTACCGGGCTAAGCACCGCCACCGATGCCGTGGTGGAGGCCACCGACAGCATACTGGTGGGCATGGGCAAGCTGCAGGCGCAGCTCACCGCGTTCCGCAGGAAGGTGGTGGTGAACAGCCAGACCGGCACCGCCTACACGCTGGTGCTGGCCGATGGCGGGCAGGACCGATACCTGCGGCAGTCCAACGCCTCGCCCATTACCACCACCATACCCGCCAACGCCAGTGTGGCCTTCCCTGTGGGCACCATGGTAATGGGCATACAGGCCGGCGATGGCCAGGTGACCATTGCGCCAGCCAGCGGCGTTACACTGCTCAGCTTGTACAGCGCGCGGAAAACGGCCGGCAAGGGGGCAGGGTGGACCGCCATTAAAGTGGCCACCGATACGTGGGACCTGCAAGGAGCCTTGGTGCCATGATGCTGCACGGGCTAATAGGGGGCAGTGGGCTGGTGTTGCCGGACAGGTATTACCGCCGCTATCCAGCGGGGCAGGATGTGCAGGACACGATCACCAACCCATCCTTCGCCGACCAAAGCAGCGGGGCGATGTTGTTCCAATTCCGCGTGGGGGGGACGTTGCCGGGAAACGACCGCGCGACCTTGTGGGGGATTCGCAACCAGGCAACAGGTCTGCAGATACAGGTCAACGTACGCCGCAACACGGGTTACGGCGATACGAAGATGAGGCTTGACATAATGGCCAACACCGTGGGGGGGAGTGTGCATTCGCGGCGTTCGGTCGATAAGGAAGTATCGGCCAACACATGGTATATGGGATATTGCGACAGCAGCGGAAAGGTGCGCCTCAATGCCGACCATTCGGCACCGTATATCAGCTGGAACCCATCTGGTTACAACCCCTCATACAACTGGTTCGACAAGATCACCGGGTCCGGCAAGGAGTTCATTTTCGGGCCACGGCCCACTCTCACCAACACCTACAACACCGACCTGAACGACTGCTACCTTCTGAACCGCCCGCTGACGGACGCGGAGATCACCGACATATACACGCAGTGGAGCGCAAGGATGGCCGGGACCGGGCCACCAGTCGACCTGCGCCGCAGCGCCCTGGGTGCGGACATCGTGGACATGTGGACGTTCGAGGAGGACCTGCAGAGCCTCGGCCCCGGTGCCAACCACGCTACGGCCAGCAGTCCCGCCGGCACATACGAATTGCTGTTCCCCTGAGATGCGCGCCGCCCTGTACATACCACTGCTGATGCTGCTGGCCACCGGCTGCGCCGCGCCCAAGGACAGCCACAAGAGCTTCCCGCGGCCCAAGTACGAGCTGCGGCCCAACGCCCGCAACGGCACGCCCGCCGTAACGCAACGCTGGTGGAGCCGTGGCTGGTTCTGGCAGCCCACCACCGCACGTAAGCGCAAACCAAAAACCATAAGGCTGAAATGAACAAGCTGCTCGAC
>JBIQMI010000049.1:0-16578 GCA_044463585.1 Cryomorphaceae bacterium | reverse complement strand
CCAAGGCCTGCCTCTCGATCGCCGCCAAACCGGTGGCGGGTATTGGCGCATCGACCGGTTCGAATGTGATTTCCGCCCCGTCCAGATCGTCACCTGCGGGGGCATCGCCCATCAAAGCTGCTTGCACGGCAGCCATGCGGTCCTGTTCCTTTTCAGCCTCGGTACGGGCATCGGTGGCCCGGTAATCCTTGCTGCTGAAGCCGCTTTCCTGCAAGGCTTCCACGATCCCCTGCAAGGTGTCCTGGAACCTGCTGCTGGCCGTTAGCACGTAGCTCATGTTCAGCATGGGGTTGGCATGGCGCAGCACGTAGGGCTGGCGCAGCACCCGGCCCAGGATCTGCTCCACGTCCACCGCGCTGCTCTTGTCCGCCAAGCTGGCCAGGATATAGGCGAACGGGCAATCCCATCCCTCCTTCAGCGCGTTAATGGTGATGATGTACTTCACCGGGCAATCGGGCGCCATCAGGTCCACGCCCTTCAGCTCGTCCTTGTCGGCGGTCTTGACCTTCACCTCTTCCTCGGGTATACCGGCCTTCAGCAGCAGGTTCTTCACCTTTTCGAACGTGATGTTCTCCTCGCCGGTGCGGGGCTGTGCCTGGAAGAGGACGATGGGCCGGATCCGTTTCCCGCCTTCCTTGTGTTCCGCGTCTGCGATGGTCTGCAGGCGGTGGCGCAAGTGCAGGGCATTCTCGATCACCTCCTGCCGCGTGTGCTGGTTGTACACGATCACGGGCAGCTTCACCATCTGCTCCATCTTCAGCTCCAGCGCAGGCACCAGGCTGATAATGTTGCTGTTGCACCTGGGCGTGGCCGTAAGGTCCAGCACCACGCTGGGATTCAGGTCGCGGAGCATCTCCACGCTCAAGTCACTTTCGGCGTTGTGGCTTTCATCCACCACCACCACCGGGCGCAGGTGGCGGATCACGTTGATCAGCGCGGTCCCGTCCGTTCCCGGTTTGATGGTGTCCGCTTCGGTGTACAGGCTGGGGAAGCCCGCCAGTTGCCCGTTCTCCTGGAACACCTTGCGGTCTTCCTTCTTGCGGGCACGCAAGCTGGCAAAGCTCATCACGATCATGCTGAGCTGGTCCCTCACGCTGGTGGGGTTGAAGCCCGCCCCCATCAACAGTTGCTCCCGCTCGTACACTTCCACACGCCCTTGGAAAAGCTGGCGCAACCGCTGGTTGTACGGGTGTTCCGGGTGGCCGAGCGATCGTACCGCCTGTTGCAGCAGGTTGCTCCAAGGCACCAGCCACACCACGGCCTTGGCCATGCCGGGGCTCAGGTGGTCGTAGATCGTGCGCAGGGCATTCACCGCCATGAAGGTCTTGCCACCCGCCGTGGGCACCTTCATGCACACGTGCACCGCCCCGGGCACATTGTCCTGGTAGGGCTTCATGCCCTTGTTGTTCAACGGATCGTACGGGCCGGCCTTTTCCTCCCAATAGCTGTTGAAGGCGGTGGCGGGATCGCCGGTTTCCCGGAAACGCACCAAGTACGCCGCCAAGTCGTCGATCACGCGCTGTTGGTAGGGTTTCAGTTCCATCAGGTGTCGTGTTCTTTGGTGGTGAGCGCGCCGGGCAGCATCAGCAAAAAGGGCAAGGCCTTCCCGTAGTCGAGCCGGTCATATTCCAAGCCCAACTGCCTGATATTGTGATAATAGGTGGCATGGTTGGCATAGTAGTGCCGTTCTGAAGGGATCAGCCAGGCCTTTTCACCGAGCTGCTGCGCCAAGAACCACTTTTCCAGCAGACGGGCGCTGCGCCCGTTACCGTCGTCGAAGGGATGGATCTTCACGAACACCAGGTGAAGCAGTGCGGCGAAGAAGAACACATCCGGCAGCGCCAGCCGCCGGCCGGTCAGTTGATCCAGGTCGGTAAAGAAGCGCTCCAGGGCGGCATCCACTACCTGTGGTGCAGCGGCCACGTATTCGATCTTCCCCTCCTCGGTGGTCACGTACATGTTGGTGGTCCGCACCCGGCCCCAACGGCCCCGGGGCAGCAGGTGGCGGGCTAACCGGCCATGGGCGGCCATCAAGTTCGTTGCGGTGCACGCATTGGCGCGGGCGAACTCATAGGCATTGTACAGGTCGTCGGTCTTCTGCGTATAATCCGGGCGGAAAGCCATGCCGAAACGCTTGTGCTTCACATAGGGATCCAGCTCTACCGCGTCCCCTTCGATCTTGGACGAGTACACCGCCGAGACGGAAGTATAGAAGCTGAAGGTATCCGTGGAAAGCTCGCTGTCCTCCAGCGTGGCCACCCGTTCCAAGGGCAGTGCGGCCACCGCCTTGCGGTAGTCGTACAGCAACCCGGTTGGCAGCAAGAGGAGCCTCATGTCATCCATGATCAGAAGCGCGTAATGTCACGGGGTATTTTCTTGAACACGATGCCGTGCTGCTCCAGGAATTTGCGGGGCAGCAGGCAGTTGTCCGCATAGATCACCGTGCGCTCCCCCTTCACCCGCAAGGTGGCCAGCAGCTCATGGTCCAGTGAGGTAAGGGCTTCCTTGTCGTACACGAAGTAATAGGCCGTGCTTTCGTGGGTGCCGAGGTAATGGGGATTGGCCGGGTCTTCGAGAACCTCAGCCCCCGTGCGCGTTTCGGCATACCAGATGTAGTCCCGGATCTTTTCGGTGGCCACCGCTTCGTTCAGGTTGCCGTCCGGATGGAAAAGCGGCGCACCCAGCGTATAGAAATCGAAGCTACCGCCGGTGCCCTCGGTCTTTTTCTTCCCCTCGCCATAGCCGTTCATCACGCGCTTCACGCGCTCAGCGGTCAGGCTGTCGGCGTAGTCCATCATTTCAACGAGGATGAACCGGCGGTTGCCGCCGTCCTGCTTGTTCAGGTTCAACACCGCATGCGCCGTGGTGCCGCTGCCGGCGAATGAGTCGAGAACGATAGAATCTTTTTCCGAGAATATTTCAAGAATTCGTCCTATTAGCTCGGGTGGCTTTGGCGTTTCGAATACCGCCTTCCCATCAAATATTTCCTTAAGGTTGTTCTTAGCAATCTCATTCGTTGACACATCAGCTGCAAACCAAATGGTTTCAGGCACCAACCCGCGCTCTTTAGCTTCTAAATAGGTTTTAATTCTTGGAACACCATTTCCATCAACACCAAACCACATACGGCCATCCGCAATGGCCTCATTCATCACGTTCTCACTATATACCCAACATCTCCCACTCGGGAGTTTATGTCGCTTTCCATTTGGAGCAACCACAACATAAAATTGACTTTCCGTTGCATGCCCAGCCTGAGCGGTGGCCGGGTCCGATTTCCACGGCCCCCGAGGATCATTATCTGGATTCTTATAGCGCGCTAATGCATCCGGGGTCATCGGCAGAAGTTTGACGGCCGAAGCAGGATCAAGTCGATTCTTCCGAAAGGCCACGATATAGTCATGTCGGTAAGACACCTCCTTCCTATTCTCGCGATTGGTGCGCTTCTCCCAGATAAAAGTCGCAATTTGATTAGAAACACCAAAAATCTCCTCCAGAATTATTTTGAGACTCCCTAATTCATTATCATCGATTGACACAAACAACGCCCCGTCTTCTGCCAGCAACTTATGCAGCAGCACCAAGCGGGGGTACATCATGCACAGCCATTTATCATGGCGGCTCAGGTCTTCGCCTTCCTTACCCACTACATCGCCCAGCCACTTGCGTATGCGGGGGTCGCTCACATTGTCGTTATAAAGCCACTTCTCCTCGCCCGTGTTATATGGCGGATCGATGTAGATGCACTTCACCTTGCCCTCGTAGCGGGGTAATAAACTTTTCAGGGCTTCAAGGTTATCGCCTTGGATCACCATGTTGCCGCTTCCTGCCGCCCCCTTCTTTCCCGGTTGCTCCGTATCAAATCCGTACTGGTGCTCAAGCACCTTGAAGGGCACCTCGCGGTGGTGGTTGATCACCTTCTCCTTTCCGATCCAATGCAGCGTGGGCATGGCGCGAAGATGGGGAATGTGGACAAAACGGGTTGGGTTGTTGATAAACGTACTTCGGACTCATACATAGGGTGGTTATCTTGTAATCCGATGAATGACGAAAAGATCATCATTGGAAATGATGGATGCCATACAACTCATAGCGCAAGAATTCACCACCGGGAATTTCTTCGAATTTGGTACCGCTGATGAATACATGCAGCGTGTTGATTCAGCGATGCAGCGCATTCAACATTCGCCCGACCGGATCCGGTTCTTGGGCCACTTATTGATCGACCTTGATCGGCAAGCCAAGCAACATAGAAAGCAGTGCACCAAACCTGCAGGTAAATGCAACTTGGAAAAGAACTTGATGAAAGTCTCGTATTTCCTCGAACAGGAATCCCTTCGTTATGGCGCACCAGCTGTTGCGGATCGCTTCACTCCGAAAGAGGAGGAGTCCGCTTTGGACATGTTACGGCACGTGTTGAATAACCAAGAGCAACTGAAAGCGGGGCAAGGCGTGATCGCAGAGGAAATTGAGGAATTGAAAGAGCTCATGGGCATTCTTGGAAAAAGGAAATGGTACCGGTTGTTTGCCGGATCATTGTTGAACTGGGCAGGCAGCGAGGTCACATCCCAGTTATTAGGGCCAGGACTCGCTGAAGAGATCAACGCGGTTCTTGGGCAAGTGAAAGCACTCAATTAAAAACAATCGAATGACCCCATACAAAAGCAGTAGTGGCAAGGTGTCCGGTGTTACGGCATATGAGATCACAGAAGATGGGATCATCATTCAGTTCCAGCAAAGGCGGTGTTATCTGTATACCATGGCAAGCTGTGGCAGGTGGCATCTGGAACGGATGAAAGAGCTTGCAATGCAACAACTTGGATTGAGCACTTACGTTGCCCAAGAGGGTCCGGGCTATGCCCGGAAAAGGGAAGGCGCAGGCTGCTGCGGAGCCTTCTGAAGCGCACCCCTGAGTCCCCTATCCCTCACACCATCCCGCCTGCCCGCCCTCCATCATCTCGGATGTTCAGGTATGGACGCATCCGGTTGGGCATTCATCATTTTTTGAGCGCAACACAGTTCCGTGCTTTCATGAATTAGGGCATGACATCCTCTACCGGCCCTACCTATTCCCCTCCCCGCTTACCTTCGCCCCATGGCACTACTACAAGGCAAGAAAGCCCTGATCACGGGCGGTACGCGCGGCATCGGCAGGGGTATTGTGGAGCGTTTTCTGGAAGAAGGCGCCGAGGTGGCCTTCACTTACGTGAGCAGCCCCGAAAAGGCCAATGCGCTGGCGGAAGAGCTGGGCGCAAAGCACGGACGGAAGGTGATCGCCATCCAAAGCAACGCCGGTGATTTCAATTCGGCCCAGGCCACCGTGGACCAAGTGGTGGCGGCACTGGGCGGCATCGATATCCTGGTGAACAATGCCGGGATCACCAAGGACCAGCTGCTGATGCGCATGAGCGAGGAGGATTTTGACGCGGTGATCAGCACCAACCTGAAGAGCGTGTTCAACATGACCAAGGCCGCCGTGCGCACCCTGTTGAAACAGCGCAGCGGCAGCATCATCAACATGAGCAGCGTGGTGGGCGTGAAGGGCAATGCCGGCCAGGCCAACTACGCCGCAAGCAAGGCCGGGGTGATCGGTTTTACCAAGAGCACGGCGCTTGAGCTGGGCAGCCGGAACATCCGCTGCAATGCGGTGGCCCCAGGCTTCATTGAAACCGAAATGACCGGCGCCCTGGACGAAAAGACCGTGCAGGGCTGGCGCGAATCCATTCCCCTGAAGCGCGGCGGAACGCCGGTTGATGTGGCCAATGCCTGCGTGTTCCTGGGTAGCGACCTCAGCACGTACATCACGGGGCAAACCCTGCATGTGTGCGGAGGAATGCTGACTTGACAATTCGCCAATTTGCCAATTCGCCAATTTGCCAAATACAATTCGCCGAAGAACGCAACCCAATTGGCGAATTGGCGAATTGGCAATTTGGCACCTTTGAATGACCCTCACCACCCATTATTCGCTTTGGCTGGCGCCGCTTTGCGTGCTGCTGGGCATTGCCGCGGCCTGGCTGCTCTACCGCCATACGCCCGAACGGCATGGCTGGGGCAGCGGCGTGCAATGGGCGTTGGGCATCTTCCGCGCCACGGTGATCGCGCTGCTGGCCTTCCTGCTGTTGGAACCCATGGTGCGGGTGCTGGTGCGCGAAGTGCGCAAGCCCGTGGTGGTGCTGGCGCACGACGGTTCGTCCTCGCTGCTGGCCACCGGCGATAGCATTGCCTTCAAGGTCCGGTACGCCAAAGAGCTGGGCAGCCTGGCCGATAAGCTGGGTGAACGCTACGAAGTGCGCGCCTTCACCTACGGAAGCCAGGTTTCCGAGGGCCTGCAATTCGGGCAGGAACAGGGCCAAACCGATATCGACCAGCTGTTCCGGGCAGTGTACGACCGGTTTGCCGGGCCGGACCTGGGCGCGGTGGTGATCGACGGCGATGGCATCTTCAACCGGGGCCGCGACCCGCGGATCTCCGCGGAACGGCTAGGCGTGCCGGTCTTCGCGATCATGCTCGGCGATACCACCGTGCGGCCCGACCTGGTGCTGCAGCAGGTGGACCACAACCGCATTACCTACTTGGGCAATCAGTTTCCCTTGCTGGTGAAATGGAAGGCGGACCACCTGAAAGGCAAGGCCACACGCGTAAGCGTGATGCACAAGGGAAAGGAGGTGGCTGCGAAGGACATCGGCATCAACAGCGATCCCATGGTGGGCGAAGTGCCGTTGTTGGTGAAGGCGGAGGAATCGGGCATACAGCGCTATACGGTGGTGCTGCGCCCCGTTGAGGGTGAAACCACCACGGCCAACAACACCCAGGACATTTTTGTGGACGTGCTGGACGACCGCCGCAAGGTGCTGGTGCTGGCCCGGGCACCGCATCCCGATGTGGCGGCCATACGGGCGGCCATGGGCGCCGTGGAAGGTTATACCGTGGAAATCGGGCTTTCGTCATCCTTCAAGGGGCATGTGGAGGAATACGATCTGGTGGTGCTGCACCAGTTGCCGGCACCGGACGCACCGCTGCAACAGCTTTTCCAGCGCATCGAACAGCGCGAGATCCCCACGTGGACGATCCTCGGGCAGAAAAGCGACCTCCGCCAAGTGGCGGCCTTGGGCAACGGCGTAGCGATCGAAAGCGCAAGGGGCATCTTCTCCGATGTGCAAGCGGGCGTGGTGCCGGAGTTCCAATTATTCACCATGGAACCCGAGGACCAACGCGCGATCGAACGCTTCCCTCCCCTGCAAGTGCCCTTTGCCCAGTACAGCCTTTCGCGCTCGGCCAGCGCGCTGCTCAACCAACGCATCGGTGCGGTGCGCACGGCTTACCCGCTGTTCGCCTTCCAGGCACAAGCTGCACGCCGCACGGCCATTACCTGCGGCGAAGGGCTCTGGCGCTGGCGTTTGGCCGACATGCAGCAGAACGGCACCACCGCCCATTTCGATCGCCTGGTGCAGAAAACGGTGCAGTTCCTTGCCCTCAAGCAGGACAAAGGACGTTTCCGCGTGCATGGCGAGCGTGAATTCGCGCAGGGCGACCGGGTGATGCTGACGGCCGAGTTGTACAACGCCAGTTTCGAACCGGTGAATGATCCCGAGGCCGTGATCACCTTCACCAACGAGGAAGGGAGCGAGTTGGCCTACACGTTCAGCCGCACAGGCACCGGGTATCAATTGGAGGCCGGCATTCTGCCGCCGGGCCGTTACACCTGGAAAGCCTCCACCACGCTGGACAAGGAGCGGATGACCGCACAAGGCGAGTTTTTGGTGAAGCCCATGGTGGCCGAGCACATGAACACGGTGGCGGACCACGGCCTTTTGCGCAACATCGCCGCCCGCACAGGCGGCTTGGCCGTGGACCAAGCAGGCATGGACGCGATCGCCGCCGAGCTGAAAGACCGTCCGGAAATGGCCGCCCGTTCCTATTCGTTCAACAGCTTCAGCGACTTGATCGGCCTGCGTTGGATCTTCTTCCTATTGCTGGCGCTGCTCACCTTGGAATGGGCGCTGCGCCGCAGAAGCGGCACGTACTGAGTCCATGGGTCCCGCGACCGATACACGTTCCAAGGGCCCTGCATGGCGCAAGCGGCTTCGCGCGGCGGCGGTGATGGCTGTTCTGCTGCTCACGTTGTTCCTGCTGCGCTATCCGTTGCTTCGCGGCCTGGGCGATTTCCTGATCACCGAGGACCCGCTCGGCCCGGCCGATGCCGTCTTTGTGCTTGGGGGTTCCGTGCAGGACCGCGGCACGGAAGCCGCCCGCGTTTACGCCAGCGGGGTGTCGCAGCAATTCGTGTTCACCGGCGCGCCGGTGCCCAGCGCACTACAGGCCTTGGGCCTGGACAGCACCGAGGCCGAATGCACACGCAACGCCGCAGTGGTAGCGGGGCTTCCCACGGAACATACGCTGGCCTTGAATGTGGGCACCAGCACCTACGAGGAGTTTGAGGCGCTGCTCGCCTATTCCATCGAACAAGGCTTCGACACGGTGATCGTGGTCTCCAGCCCGTTCCACCTGCGGCGCATCGGCCGTGTTTTCCGAAAACCGTTCCGCAAGGCGGGCATCACTGTGTTGCTGCACGGTGCGCCTTCTACCACCTTCCATGAAGAAACTTGGTGGGAAGCGGAGGACGGTTTGATCATGCTGAATAACGAGTACGTGAAGTTGGTGTACTACTGGCTGAGGTACTAGGTGTGCGGGGGAGCGAGCGGAAAGAGATGAGGGAGATGAAGGAGAAGAAGGAAAGGAGGGAAAGGAGGGAAAAGCCGCGGAGGCGCGGAGACATGTTGTCCACTATGTCCGCAAAGTCCACCTGGGCGCTGGGGAAGAGAAATGCCTTGGCCGCGATGGGTTTGCCGCAGAGGCGCGGAGAATGCATGACGCCATCAGGTTAGGCCAGAACGCGGAGGAATGCCTTGGCCGCGATGGGTTCATCCACAGAGAACGCAGATTCCACAGAATAATGCCTTGGCCGCGATGGTTTTTCCACAGAGAACACAGGGCGCACAAAAAATGCCTTGGCCGCAATGGGTTTTGCCGCCGAGGCGCGGAGAATGACAGAACACGTAATGCGTCCGATCGCCGATCCGGACTGACTTAAGGCATATTCCCAGCGGACCTTACGGCTGGATCACCACGCGCTGCACGGCCTTTTGGCCTTCACCTATGGCCACCACGATGTATGTGCCGCGGGCCAGATGACCCAGGTCCAGGGCCACATGGTCGATGCCTGGTGGCAGGCGCTGGGTGTAAACCTGGCGGCCGAGCGCATCCTGCACCAACAGCTGCACTTGGCCCATGCCTTGCGGCAGTTGGGCCGTTAAGCGGCCGTTGCTCGGGTTCGGGGCAATCAACAGTTGGCCATGGTTTGCCGCCGTTTCGTTGATGCCCACCCAGTTCACGCAAAAGACCGTTGTGGAAGAGAAACCGAAGTTTCCATTGCCATTCAGCAACACGGCACCGGTGGTATCGCTCACATTGAAACTGCCCTGGCCGTAGTTGCAGCACATGCCATCGCCCACCGCGTCCATTATGGTGAACACGTAGCAATCGTTGGTCAGGCAGACCTCTTGCGTTACTGCGTAACCGTTTGCGCTATTGCTGTACGGGCCACCGCTGTGCACCGGGAATCCGTCCTGGGTTTCGATCTTCCATGTGGTTTCCGAGCCATAGCGGTCAAGGTTCAAGCGCACCTCCACGGGTATGCCCGGCGCATTCACGATGAACCGTAGGCTATCGGCATCATTGAGCGGATTCGTGTCGATGTCCTGGTTCGGGCTGCTGGCCGCCACGCGCAGCTCATGCACGCCGCTGGGCAGGTAGATCGCAGGCAGCGTTACGTTGGTGGTCTGCACCGGCTGGAGCATGCCGTTCCATGGCATGATGCCCACTGGGCTTCCATTCACGGAATAATGGATATTCACGCTGTGGATCGGTCCTTCACCGTTGTTCTTCAAAGTGATCGCGGGCCGTATGCTGTCGCTGTTGCAGGTGATGTGCGGCACGCCTGCAATACTGGTGACCGCAGCGTCCAGCGGCACGGGCACAATGGCCGAAGGGTCGAGGCCGTCGAGCACATCGCCGCATTCCCCCAGCCATTCCGTAAGGTGTGGATAGGTCAGGTTGAAACGGCCGTAGAAATCATTCACGTTGTTGTTGCAACTGGCCTGGCCGCCGAAAAGCTGGCCGATGATGCGGTGGTCCTGGTTCCAGATGGCGCTGCCGCTGCTGCCCTGTTCCGTGGTGCCCACATGCCACGCGGTCACCTGCCAGCAATCGGCACCGCTCATCATGCCTTCCACAATGGGCCCGTAAGAGTGGCAGATCTTCTTGATATCGCCGCGCGGATGGTGGATGCCCACGACCGTGTCGGGCGCGGTGCCGCTGATGTCCCAGCCGCTCCAATAGGGTTCGAATTCATCGGGCGGTATGCTGCTCAGGCGTAGGAACGAGGCATCGGTCTGCGGGTACTCGAAAAGCTTGTCGCAACCGGTGATGGTGTGGTCCTGGGGCGCGTTTTCCGATGGGTCGCACGTGGGGCTTTCCCAATTGAAGAGGAATACCCAGGAAGCGTTGCTGGTATTGCCTTCCGTGCAGTGGTTGGCCGTAAGGAAGTACGGTGTGCTGTCGTTCGCGCAGTTGTTGATCAAGCTGCCGGTGCACAGGCCGCCGCCGAGCATGATCCGGGCCACGGAGCGGATCTCCGGCCGCCATTCATCGCCTGCGGGGCAAATGGTATTCACGTTGCAGGGCCCGCTGTCGCCAAAGTCGAGCTGTTCCTTCAACCCTGTGGGCCGGTAGCCGTGCACCACCATGCTGATCGCCAATTCCCCCTGCCCTGCCACCGACGCTGGTTCAATGTACTCCACCGTCTGCCGATCGCCGGCCAAGGGCGCCGTGCCGAAGGCTTTGTGCCCCGGGTTGCTCTTGGCGGTGAAGCCGCCCTTCACCGTGCCCGCCGGATCGTAGATGAACATGCGTGCCCCTTCAGGGATCACGTAACGGTCGAACTGTAGGTTGATGGACAACGCGCCGGGGCAATGCAGCTCGAGCCGCCACACGCGGTCGCCGTTCGGCATGTTGTACCAGGAGCCGCTATTGCCCAGCGTGAAGGACGTAACATGCTCAAAGCCGAACCTGTATGGCCCCGGAATGCCCAATGCGGCCCGGCGTTCATCGTCGGCCTTCAGTGAATCCACGTTGGGCACCGGCAATTCAACCACCACGGCCGGTGGCATGCCGATCTTCTCCGCCTTGTCCCCATAGGGTTTGCCACCAAAGGATATTTGGGCGTATAGCGGCAGGGTGAACAAGGAAGCTGCGAGAACGAATAGCGTAAGTTTCCGTGGCATGGGGGTGGGCTCAGGTTGGGGACGAAGGACGCAGGTCCTTCGTTGGCCGAAGCGAAAGTATGTAATCCTGATCCAGGCCTGCGGCGGCCACGGGCCTGCACTGATCAAGCCGTCTTCCCCACCCTTTCGTCGATCATTTTCCGCATGGCGAAAAGCTCATCGCGCAATTGTGCGGCAGCGATGAAATCGAGCTCCTTTGCGGCTTTTTTCATTTGCACTTCCAGCAGTTCGGCATTCTTCTCGAGCTGCTCCACGCTCATTCCGCTTACCACGGGATCCGCGGCCAGGCTCAATTCCTCCGGTTCCACGTAGGCCTTGCCCGAGCTGGCGTATTCCACTTGATCGATCACCGCGGTCTGCTGCATCACGGCACCGCGGTCGCGCTTGATCTGCTTGGGCACGATGCCATGCTCCTCGTTGTAGGCCATTTGCTTGGCGCGCCTGCGGTCGGTTTCTTCCATCGTGCGCCGCATGCTGTCGGTTATGGTGTCCGCATAGAAGATCACCAGGCCATTGAGGTTGCGTGCGGCGCGGCCCGCGGTCTGGGTAAGGGACCGGTTGCTGCGCAGGAAGCCTTCCTTGTCGGCATCCAGCACGGCCACCAGCGATACCTCCGGCAGGTCCAACCCTTCGCGCAGCAGGTTCACCCCCACCAGCACATCGAACATGCCCAGGCGCAATTGCCGCAGGATCTCAATGCGGTCCAAGGTTTCCACGTCGCTGTGGATGTACTTGCAGCGCACACCGTTCTTGCCCAGGAACTCCGTCAGTTCCTCGGCCATGCGTTTGGTGAGCGTGGTCACCAGTACGCGTTCATCCTTGTCGCTGCGCAACTTGATCTCGTACAGCAGGTCATCGATCTGGTTGCGGCTCTTGCGCACTTCGATCGGTGGATCGAGCAGCCCGGTCGGCCGCACCACCTGTTCCACCACAACACCCTCGCTCCGCTCCAATTCAAAGTCGGCCGGTGTTGCGCTCACGAAAATGGTCTGCCCAATCATGCCCTCGAATTCATCGAAGGTGAGCGGCCTGTTGTCCATGGCGCTGGGCAGGCGGAAGCCGTATTCCACCAGGTTCTTCTTCCGGCTGCGGTCACCACCGTACATGGCGCCGATCTGCCCGATGGTAACGTGGCTTTCATCCACCACGGTGATGAAGTCGTCCGGGAAATAATCGAGCAGACAGAATGGGCGCTGTCCGGGCAGGCGCCGGTCGAAGTAGCGGCTGTAGTTCTCGATGCCGCTGCAATAGCCCAGCTCGCGCATCATTTCCATGTCGTAGTTCACCCGTTCATCCAAGCGCTTGGCCTCCAGGTGCTTGCCGATCTCGTTGAAGAATTCCGTCTGTTTGCCAAGATCGTCCTGTATTTCGTGGATCACCTTGTTCAACGTTTCCTTGGTGGTAACGAACAGGTTGGCGGGGTAGATGGGGGTTTGCTGCAGCACCTCCATCGTTTTCCCGTTCATCACGTCAAAGCGCTCAAGCTTCTCGATCTCGTCGCCCCAGAAGTGTATGCGGATGCCTTCATCGGCGTAGGCGAGGTAGACCTCCACCACGTCGCCGCGCACCCTGAAATTGCCACGCTCGGGCTCAATGTCGCGGCGGCTGTACAATGATGACACGAACTGGTGCAGCAGCGCATTGCGCGAGATCTTCTGCCCCCGGGCAACGTGCACCACGCTTTTGTGGAACTCCGCCGGGTTGCCGATGCCGTATATGCAGCTCACGCTGGCCACAACGATCACGTTGCGCCTGCCGCTCATCAACGCGCTGGTGGTGCTCAACCGCAGCTTTTCGATCTCGGCATTGATCGACAGGTCCTTCTCGATGTAGGTGTTGGAAATGGGCAGGTAGGCCTCCGGCTGGTAGTAGTCGTAGTAGCTCACAAAGTATTCCACCCGGTCGTTGGGGAAGAAGTGCTTGAATTCGCCGTAGAGCTGCGCGGCCAACGTTTTGTTGTGGCTCAGGATCAGCGTCGGCCTGTTCAATTGCGCGATCACGTTGGCCACGGTGAAGGTCTTGCCCGACCCGGTAACGCCGAGCAGGGTCTGGTACGGCATGCCGTTGCGCAGGCCGTCCACCAATTGGCGGATCGCCTCGGGTTGGTCGCCGGTGGGCTGGAATTCGGAGATGAGCTGGAAGGCCATGGGGATCGTGCAAAGTTACCAAGGGGTGACTTGGACCCGACCGGGTTGTTTGCCGTGCCTCGGACCAGCCGAATGCCGAAGACCCCAAGCCGATGGAACAACCGCAGCCGTGTTGGGAGCACGCCGGCGGCAACACCCGCTTGTAGGGTCGGCCCCGGAATTACCTTCGGCCCGCGATGTTCCTCAAGCGCATCTTGTACTACCTCAACCCCGCCACGCTTTTCCAGCGTGATGAGCATTCGGGCCGCATGCGGTTCATGAACGGGGTGAACCGCCTTGGGCTTTATGTTTTCATCGCCAGCATGGTGGTGCTGGTGGTGCGCGCCTGCAACCGGTAGCCCGGTCAGCGGCACTGTTGGACCTCCAGCACGCCTTCCACGCTGTCGATGTGCAAGTAGGTGTCGGTGCCGTCGCCCTCCATGGCCGGCCCGCTGCGCAAGGTGCCGGTCAGCTGTACATAGAGGGGTTTCGGGGGATCCTTCACCTGCGCCGTGTAGGTGCGCTCCAAGGCCAAGCCTGCGCTTTCGGTGCCGGGCGGGTCCATGGCCACGGGCAGAACAAAGTCCGCACCGCACGGGGTGAAGCTGTGCGAATCGGCGTAATACACATAGCCGCCGGTCAGGTGCATCGGGCCACCCACGTCTCCTTGCACGGGTTTAATGCCGTAATCCAGGCCGGTGGGGGCTACCGCCCAATCCTCGCCCACCATTTCAGGCCTGCCATTCCTCCACAGCCAATGCATCGGCGTTTGGAACGTGCGCAGGGTCAGGCGGTCGCCGTTGGCGGTCCAGCGGCCAATGGTGCCGAAGGGGATGCTGTCGCGTTCCAAATATTCCTGCGTGAATACATAAATGCTGTCGGGCCGCAGCTGCAGCCGCGTCAGTATGCCGGGGCAATCGGCGCAGGGCAACGTATCGGAGAAGGATCCGCTCCAGGCCGGAGGGGTTGATTCGGTTTCATCGGCTGCGGTGGTGTTGGTCGGCTTTTCGGTTCCTTGGCAAGCGGCCAGCAACAAGGCGGATACGAGCAACGGCTGGATGTTCTTCATGGCTGGTGGTTGGTGTTGGGCAAGTAACGCCAACGCCCGCATATTTGTGCGGCATGCCCGGCATTCCGCTTTTCCCCGCCCTGTATTTCGGCAGCGTTGAGCATTACGCGCTGCTGGCCCGTGCGGGGCGTTGCCTGGTGGACATCGGGGAGCATTACGAGCGCCAGAGCTACCGCACGCGCACCACCATTGCCGGCGCCAACGGCTTGCAGGCCCTCCAGGTGCACATTGCGCGGCGCAGCGGTGAAAAGATGCCGATGCGCACCGTGGGGCTGTCCTACGCGGAGCCTTGGCATTTGCAGCATTTGCAAGCCATCCGCAGCGCGTACGGGCAGTCGCCGTGGTTCATCCATTACATGCAGGACATCGAAGCGGTGGTGGGTGCCAAGCATGCATTGCTCACCGACCTCAATTTGGCCACCATGCGGCTGGCCGCGGAATGGTTGGGGCTGGCCGCGCCCGAGGTGCAGGAAAGCTATATCGAACATGTTCCGGCGGATGTGCTGGACCTGCGCACGGCCCTTCATCCCAAAAGGCCATTGCCCGCGGAAGTGCGGGCGGTCCCCGTTTATCCGCAAGTGTTCGCTGACCGGCTGGGCCCGCAAGGCCGTCTGTGCGTGATCGACCTGGTGATGAACCTGGGGCCGGGTGCGCGGCAAGCCCTATTGGCCTGACCCGGGAGCGGCCGCCAACCCGTTGTTCAACATGGCTTGGCCATAGCGCTGCACCACCGCCTGCAGGAAAAGCCGCATACTGTCCGCCCGTGCGGGTTCGGTGGCCAGCAGGTCGTTCGCAAAAAGCGTGTCGGTGCGGAACGCGTACAGGCCGGTTGCCTTTTCACCATTGAAGAACAACATGCGGTCGCCCTGCAGCAACTGGTACTGTCCGCTGAGGTATTGCACGGCGTAAGGCGTGCGGCCCGGTGAGAAAAGGCTGCGGCCAAAGCTGTTGATGGTGCCGCCGTGGCCTGCGAGATCGAGGATGCTGGGCAGGATGTCCAGCTGCTGCGCCAAGGTGGTGTCGGTGTCCTGCATCGGCTGGCCGGGGCGATGGAACAGGATGGGAACGGCGAAGCGCCCGGCGGGATTCATGTACCACAATGGATGATCGTTGTACTGGAACGTATGATCACCCGTGATCACGAACAGGGTGTTGGTGTACCACGGCGACCGCCGGGCGGCAGCAAAGAAGCGTTGCAAGGCCATGTCGGTATAGCCCAGCGATTCGTGGATCTCCTGGTCGCCCTTCGGGAATTTGTTCTTCCAGCGCGGAGGAATGGGGAATGGGTCGTGCGAGGAAAGCGTAAAAACCGCGGCGCAGAACGGCTCGGGCGTTTCGTTCAACTTGGAGGCGAAGAATTGCAGGAATTCCTCATCGTATATGCCCCAGTGGCCATCGTACGCGCCCTTGCCGGGGTATTGATCGCGGCCGTAATAGCGGTCGAAACCGGCCCCGCGCGCGAACGAATCGAACTTGTATTCGCCGTTGATGCCGCCATGGAAGAACGATGTGCTGTAGCCGAGTTCCTTCAGCCTGGTGCCAATGCCCTCCACGCAGTTATCGGCGTAGGGGGTGTTCATGAAAGCGTCCTCGGTGAACGACGGGATGCCGGCCAGGATGGAACAGATGGCCTTGTTGCTTCGTTCGGCGTTCGCGTAGGCATTGGTGAATACCAGCGAATGCGCCGCGAGCGAATCGAGAAAGGGCATGTAGGCGGCCTGGCCGCTGATGGCGGACAGGTACTCCTTGCCCAGACTTTCCACAATGATCAGCACCACATTGGGGCGGCCTGCTTGGCGCTGCGGCAGGGACAGAGGAAGGTCGAAGCGGCGATCGAGTTCCTCCTGCCCGAAATAGTTGTGCGGCACCAACGCCGGCAGGGCCAGCGAATGGGCAAAGGTGAAGGCCGAATTGGTGACCAACGGGGCATAGGGTGCCTCCACATGGTCCGCAGCGTGTGCGGGCGCAAGGCCCTGGTACTGCCAACCGCCCCGTGCCACCAGCACGCATAGGCCCATGGCGGGCAGGGCCAATAGCA
>JBIQMI010000048.1:0-16767 GCA_044463585.1 Cryomorphaceae bacterium | reverse complement strand
CGAGCTGTCATTCAGCTTCAAACTGGTTTCCTTGGAAACAGGCCAAGTGCTGTTCAGCCAAGTGCTGGACCGCAATGCCCAGGACCATGCGTGGTACGCCAACTATTCGGGCAACGCCCAAGCGCTTTACCCTAAGGCGAATGGTGCAGTGGACAGCCGCAGCAGTGCCCGCCGCGAGCTGGCGGCCTTGTTGTCCGCACCGCGCGAGGCCAAGAGTGCTACCGAACTGGGCAATGAATTATTGCGCGGCACCGCCACGGAGGTGGCCGGCTTCATACGCAGTGAGCTCAACGCAAAGCTTCCATGATCCATTTCCGGCCGGAAACGCCGTTCACCATCCTGTTGGCCGTGGCCACCGTGCTGCCGGGTTGCAGGGCGAAGGCACCCGTGGCCGCAAAGACCGAACCCGTGCCCATTGCTGCGCCACCACCGTCCTGGACCGGTGCACGGCCGGTTAGCAGCACGGACTACATCGGCATAGGATCGGCCACCAAGAGCAGGCCCGACTACCAGGAAGCGGCGAAGAAGAATGCGCTGAACGACCTGGCAAGCGAGATAAGCGTGAGGGTGGAAGGGAACAGCTTGCTGAGCACCTTGGAGCGCACGGGCCGTTTCCAGGAAGAATTCAAAAGCACCATTGCCACCAGCACCAAGGAATTGCTGGAGGGCTACCAATTGGTGGGCAGTTATGAGGATGCCCAACAATATTGGTTGTACTACCGGTTGGACAAGGCGGAGCACGCCCGGCTGAAGGCCGAGCGCAAGCAACAGGCCGTTGCCCAGGCCACCGACCTGCATAAAAGGGCCATGACCGCCTTGCGCGGCGGCGACCTGCGGTCAGCTTTCGACTCGGACCTGCGCGGGCTGTTGGCCATGAAGGAGTATTGGGGAGGGAACGACCTAGCGGAAGTGGATGGCCGCCAAGTACAACTGGCCAACGAGCTCTTCAACAGCCTGCAGCGCATGGCCGCCGGCGTGCGCCTGTCCGTATTGCCGGAAAGGTGCGCACTGGACTGGGGCAACCACTTCAGGCGCGAAATACTGATCAACGCGGCCTTCGCCGACAATGGCACCAAGCTGGCCCAGCTGCCCATGGTGATCGCATATCCCGGTGCCAATGGCATGGTGACCGAGCGGCGCAACACGGATAGCGAAGGCCGCGCCCGCACCTTCGTGCAGCGCGTGGACATCGGGGCCGCCCCGCGCGAGCTGGTTGTTAAGCTGGACCTGGACGGGCTGGTAGGCCAAGAGAACGACCCGGCCCTGGTGCGACCCCTGCTGGCCAGCATTGCTGCACCGCAAGTGCATGTTCCGTTGGACGTTACCCTGCCCAAGGTCTTCCTAAAGCTCGACGAGCGCAATTTCGGTGCACCCGTACAGGAAGGGCAGTTCGGCCTGGTGTTGAAACAAGGCTTGGCCAATATGGGCTTCCGCACCGTGGAGCGCGCAACGGATGCCGACCTGGTGGTGGAATTGCAGGCTGATACACGCGCCACCGGAGAAAGCAGCGGTTTCCATACCGCCGTGCTTGACCAAAGCGTGAAGGTGGTGGACCGTAAAACGAACGACACCATCTTCCAGTCCGGCAAGCAGGGCCTGAAGGGCATACACTTGGACACCACCCGCGCTGGCCTGGATGCATACAAGAAAGCCGCCCCGGCATTCCATGAAGATGAATTGCCCGCACTGATCAACGCGATTCTTCAATAATGGCCAGCATTTGGCCAGTTTGGCACGGGATTGGAAAAACGAAAAGCAAAACCACCTAAAACACCCTTCGAAATGAGAACCTTTACATCACGCACTGCTACCTACGCTTTGTTGGCCGTAATGCTCGCCGGCGGCGCCACGGCTTGCAAGAGCAAGAAAAAGGCCGCAGAGGCCGCCAAGCCGCCCAGTGGCGAAACCGAGGTGAAAGTGCTGTGCTCGGGTCCCGAGTTCTTCACCGATGAGAAGAACTTCCGCGCCAATAACCTGGGCGAAAGCATGGACCAGGCCACGGCCAAGAAAAAGGCCCTGTCGAACGCACGCGCCGATATGGCCAGCGCCATAAACACGCAGGTGAAGGCCGTGATCGACAACTACGTGAACAGCCGCGAAATGAACAACAAGGAAGAGGTGGCCGAGCGCTACGAAAGCCTTGCACGCGAGGTGGTTGACCAAAAACTGACCGGTACGCGCACCATTTGCGAGAAGATGATGAAGGTGGAGGCCACCAACAACTACAAGTGCTACGTGGCCATCGAACTTAGTGCACAGGACCTGCTGGCCGCATACAACCAGCGCCTGAGCCAAGACGACAAGCTGCGGATCGATTACGATTACGAGAAGTTCAAGGAGACCTTCGATAAGGAAATGGACAAGCTGCGCCACTGAGGCAGCTGGCAAGAGCGAAGCCCCGGCACCCAATGGTCCGGGGCTTTTTCGTTCCCACATTCCGCTGCATGGGCACGGCGGCCCCGCGTTCAGGCCAGCAAATGCGCTACCTGCAAGGGTGGCTTCTTCATTGGGTCAATTCTTTTTCCCGCTTAGCCAGCCATAGATTCCCAGCACATCGCGCACGTACCAGTAAGTGTCCTGGCCCCTGCAATAGCCGTTGCGTGCCGCCAATCCGGTAAAGAACCGGGGCCTGTTCAACAGTACGATCGCACGTTCCACGTTATCGTCCCAACGGCCGGGGTCCATGCCCAGTTCCACCGCCAGCCGTTGTGCATCGCGCACATGGCCGGGGCCGGCATTGTACGAGGCCAGCACGAATTTCAGCCGTTGGGCCGGGGCGGGGATGTCCTTGCGCCACAGGTTGTCCAAGCGGTCCAAGTAGCGACTGGCGCCCTGTATGTGGCCGTTCACGCCGCCGGTGTCCGTAACGCCCATCAGTGCGGCGGTGGTGGGCATCAGCTGCATCAGGCCGCCCGCCCCTTTGCGCGAAACGGCGGAGGTATCGAACCGCGATTCCTTGAAGGCCACGGCCGCCAGCAGTTTCCAGTCCCAGGCCATGCTGTCGGCATGCACTTGGAACAGGCTGTCGAACCGCGATATGCTGTCCGTGCCGAAGGCCAATGCCCGCAAGCTGCGGATGGGGGCCCGCGTGTCCAGACCGTTGTCGTAGGCCGCGATCAGCGCCTGCCGCGCCTCGCTTTCACGCGCGGAGGCCAACCAGGCATCCAAGGCGTGCTGCAACTGCGCCGAGTTGCTGCGCACGCCGAAGACCAATGCGATCGAGCGGCCTTCACGCACTCCGAATTTCACCAGCGGCAGGCGCTTGGATTCCATGGACGCACAGGCATCGCTCACCACCGTTTGCCCAATGCGCCCCAAGGCCACATGGGTCAATACCTGCTCTGGCAATTGGTCCACTAGGCGCACAGCTGCCGCCCCGTGGGCATAGATCAGTTTTCCCTGCTTGTCCAGGAAGGGTGACCACGTGCTCAGGACCAAGGTGTCCTGCTGTGCAGCGCCCGTATGGCCCGCATCATGCCGGGTTGTCGCATCGCAATGCGCCACACGGCGATAGGCACGGGTAAAATGCACGTAGGGCGTGGCCCAGCCATGCGCGGAAAGCTGTGCCGCCATAATATCGCCGTGGCCATCCTGTAGCAATGTGAGCATGCTGTCCCGATCGCTCACGGGCACCGCCTTCAACGGCAGCCCGTGCCGCTTGGCAAAGCGCTCCAGCAGTTCCCATTCAAGGCCGGTCATGGCGCCGGGCCGTTGTTCCCAGGTCAATGGGTCGGGCATCACCAGCACCCGCAAGGTGTCCTTCCTTATTTGGGCCAGATCGCGAAGTACGTGGGGGTGCGAGCGTTCCGAATGTTCGGCCAAGCCTTTCACCCCGGGGCCAGGCCCCAGTGCAAAGGGCAGCACCAACAGTGCCGCGAAAAGCACGGAGCCCGTTATTTCAGCCGATTGCCTTTTCATGGCCCAGATGTGAACGCAGGTCTTCAAGGAAACGCATGCATTCCTGCTCAAATTCGGCATGGTGTTGCACCAGTACACTTTCCGCGCCCAACAGGGCTTCGCCGCCCGGCACGCGCATCGCCAGCCCGCGCAAGGCACGCGAGATCCCCGGTACCTCGGCATAGCTGGCGAGCCAGTCGTTGCGCACCATGTACCCCAGCATGTGCTGGGTGCGTTGCGGCATCAAGTGGCTGTGCTGCTGCAGCAACTGGTACATGCGTTGGGCGAATTGCCCCAACGGTTCCGGATTGAGGTCGCTCCATCGTTGCGCGATGGCATGGTCGTAGAACAGGTCCAGTGCCACCCCTGCGTACTTGCCGCAGTGTTCGCGCAGCCGCTGCCGCCCTTTCAGGGTGATGGGATGATTATCGGTGAAGCTGTCGATGCGGCGGTGCATGCGGATACCGGCTTGCAGTTCTGGTCCCCAGGCCGAAAGGTCACGGCCCTTCACGGCATCGCCCATGAAGTTGCCCACGATCACCAAAGGCCTGTTGCCGGATACGAGGAGGTGGCCCAGGAAGTTCATTCGCAGCGATGGAAAGGTAGGCCCAACGCACCAATGCCCCCACCACCCGGATAAATGCCGTTTTGACCGTCCATGGATCCGGGCAGGAACACAGCGGGCACCAAGCTAATTTGGCACCATGCCGGACAAGCGGTCGTTGTTGGTGATCTATTGGACAGTGCAGGTGCTGGCTTGGACCGGCTACATGTTCCTGCTCGGTTTGCCCTCGTGGCTCGAATCCGGTTTTACATGGCCCTTGGCACAAGTCACCTTGGCCATGTCGGCCATTGGGATCGTGGGCAGCCATGTGCTGCGCACCCGGTTCAGGGAATGGCGTTGGCTTGAATTGGCCCCGGCCGCCCTGCTTCCGCGCATGGCTTTGGGCGCAATAGTGGTGGGGGCACTGGCCGGCCTGCTCCAGGCCGCCTTGCACGATATGGCTTTTCCCACCGCCGAACCGCTCATTGGCCCGCCGCTCCGCCGGATGGTGGAAGTGCTGCTGAGTTGGGTATTGCAGTTGCTGCTCTGGCAGGTGGTGTATGTGGCCTACCACTATGTGGCGCGCGGGCGCAAGGAACAGCTGCGGGCGCTGCAACTGGAGGCGGCCAACCGCGAAGGCCAATTGGCCAACCTGCGCAGCCAGCTGAATCCGCATTTCATGTTCAACGCGCTGAACAGTATCCGCGCATTGATCGGGGAAGACCCCGAACGTGCAAAACGGTCCATCACGCAGTTGAGCGCCATCCTGCGCAACGCCATGTCCACGGTAAAGCGACGCACGGTGCCGCTGGGCGAGGAGATCGACATGGTGCGCGCCTACCTGTCGTTGGAGGCCATCCGGTACGAGGAACGGTTGAACGTAGTGTATGAACTTGATCCGGCGCTCGAGCGCAGCCCGGTTCCGCCCATGATGTTGCAAACCTTGGTGGAAAATGCAGTTCGGCACGGCATTGCGGCCAGCACCTCAGGCGGCACCATCACCATTTCGGCAACAAAGGTTCCCGATGGCATCTCGCTTTGCGTCCGCAACACGGGCCATTACGGCGGGCGGCCGGAACGGGCGTCGGGCATCGGCTTGCGCAACACGCGCAAGCGCCTCATGCATATGTACGGCACCCATGCCGGGCTTCGGATCCGCAATGAAGGAGGAGAAGTGGTGTGCGAGGTGCATTTGCCCGATACCGGCAATACCGCGGTTGAGATCATGAAAAGCTTGAACCCATGAAGGCACTGATCATTGATGATGAACGATTGGCCCGGGCGGAATTGTTGCGGCTTCTGGCCGAACATCCCGGCATAGAGGTGGTGGGCGAGGCACAGAATGCCGACGATGCCGAAAAACAGATCAACGCATTGCGGCCCGACCTGCTTTTTCTTGACATAAGCATGCCGGGGCGCGATGGCTTTGAGTTGCTGGCTTCCTTAGAATCGGCGCCGCATGTGATCTTCGTTACGGCGTACGACGAGCACGCCGTAAAGGCATTCGGGGTGAATGCGCTTGACTACCTGCTAAAGCCGATCGATCCCGAACGCTTGGCTGCGGCCATTGCCAAGCTGCCGCGCACCGAAGCACTGCCCGGCCGCGATACCCTGGGCCCGGCTGACCGCATCTTCATAAAGGACGGGGAGCGGTGCTGGTTCGTGGAATTGAAGGACGTCCGCCTGCTGGAAAGCGAAGGGAACTATGTGCGTGTGCGGTTCGGCGATAACAAGCCGCTGGTCCTACGTTCCTTGAACAACCTGGAGAAGCGGTTGGACCCGTTGGTATTCTTCCGTGCCAACCGCAAGCAAATGCTCAATTTGGCTTGGGTGGACAAGGTTGAGCCTTGGTTCAGCGGCGGCATCAACTGCACCCTTTCCACCGGCGAAGTGGTGGAGGTTAGCCGCAGGCAAACACTGCGCTTCAAGGAATTGATGAGCCTTTGAAAGCAATCTTGAATTCTTTGCGGCTCAGGCAGCTTTTTGCAATCGAACACTATTGGCCGGCCCGGTGGGATCCAATTCCGCCATGCTTTCGCTCCATGTGGCACGTACACCGGTGCCCAATTGCCGCCAACCATAGAAAAGGATCAGGAATGTGGCCGAAACAACGTTTGCGGCCACGAAGGAATTGACATAGGTGGCGTCCATTTCATGCATGCCAGGCAATACAGGCAGAATGAAGAATGCGCAGTTGCTGATGATCTGCATTCCAAGCAGCACCAAACCGCTGCGGGTCATGTTATAGGCCCATCCAAGCAATACGGCCAAGGCCACCATGCTCGTCATGAAAACCGGTACCGGATATCCATCCGGAACGCCCTCGCCCACCAACAGCATCGGCATGTACCAAAGGGCCCAGCCGATGCCGGTAAGCAAACAGGCCGGTGCCGCCGCATATTTATCCTGAAGCCTGGTTGCGCAGTATTTCATCCAACTCGTTTCCTCAACGAATGCGATCAGTACAATGAAAGGCATCGCCCCCGCCAAGTTCTTCATGGTTTGCACATCACCGAACAGGCCCTCAATGAAAAATCCGGGCCACTGGCGGATCCCCAAAACGGCCAAGGTTGCTATGCCGGCCCATGTGAACAGGAACTTCCATGAAAACGCCAGCATGTACCATTTGGGGTGGACTTTCCAGACCGTAAAGCCATGGTACAAAGCCTTAAGGCCCGTGCGGCCATCGATGTAGACGGTGAGCAGCGTGGCGAATACAAGTGGCCCAAGCACGCGGAAGCGGAATACCATATGCCCGATCGGGTCATCGTGCAGCTCAAAACCATGCCGGGTACGCCACCAGATGAAGGCCATAATGCCGAACTGGTAGCCTAAGGTGAGGGTTACGAACGCGAGAACAGGGAACCGGCGGATGATCGGGCGCATGTTGGGCAAAGAAAAATAACAGATGGCTTGTACGGGTCAATGCCGACCAATGGTTCAACTTTTTTCTTGGCGATCGGCATCGGTTTATCTTGTGGGCAAATCCCGAAACCATGAGCATACATTACACGACCTTGCTTGGCCTGATCGCAATGGCACCGGCGGTGGCCGCAACCGGCGGCCCCGACCAGTACGGCTACATCTGGAAGGACAGTAACGAGCCGGGCGGCCCCGTCTATTCATGGGTGGACATCAGCACCACGGGCACGCCCATCACCGACCTGGCCGATGACAACACGCATGGCCCCTTCATCATGGCCAACAACATGCCGTTCTACTGGTACGACGTTAAAAAGGTATGGGTGGGCAGTAACGGCTACGTGGCTTTCAATGGCGGCAACATAGCGGCCAACTTCCCCACGCTGCCCGCGGCCGGGGGTACCGATAATTACGTGGCGGTGTTCATGGCCGATCTTACGTTCACAGGTACCGGAAACCCGGGCCAATGTTTCATTCAGGATGAGCCTACCCGCTTGGTCGTTTCATGGATCAACGTGCCTTTTTGGAGCGTGAATGCGCCGGGCTACACGGGCAGCAACACATTCCAATTGATCCTGGACAAGCAGGACAGCACGATCACCATGCAGTACCAAAGCGTTTCCGGCACAACGGGCAGCAACGGTCCGGTGATCGGCATCGAGAGCATCACAGGGTCCATTGGTCTCGCGCGTAGCCAATCGCTGATGCCTGCTGCGGGATACGCCGTGCGGTTCTACAACCCGGCCAACCCGTTGCTGCAGGTAAGGGATGCCGCGGTGGAATGGGTGGGGGAGGCCGGAACGGGAGGCATCACCACCACGGTGGGCACAACAATGCCCTTGGTCGCACAGGTCGCCAACACCGGGAATCTGCCATTGGACGCTTTCAACGTGAATTGCAGCGTGCTCGGCCCCAATGGCCAAACAGTGTTCAGTGAAACCGTTGCCGTTGGACCGGTGCAACCCGGCGGCAACCTGCAGGTGGCTTTCACCGGTACATGGGCGCCGGCATCGCCAGGCACCTACCGGCATCAAGTGAGCATCACCGGCATTGCCGGCGAAATGGTTTCCACCAACAACCTGCTCGCCCGCGAGGTAGTAGTGTTCGCGACAACGGTGAACACGGCGCTGGTGAGTTGGGCAGGTCCTACGGATGACGGTGCCGGGCTGGCCTGGAACGGTGGCGACGGGGGCATCGGGGTCTATATCATGCCTCCTTTCTACCCCTGCCAGATCACCGGCACCACGGTGCGGATCACCAGCAACAGCGGAAGCAACTTCGCCATGATGGTGTACGATGATGATGGGCCGGGCGGCGGTCCTGGAACACTGTTGGACAGCACGGTGGTGCAGTTCGCCAACGGCATGGCCGGCGATCATGTATACCCCTTGGCCACGCCTATTATGGCCACCAGCGGCGGCTACTACGTTGCCTGGTACATGCTTGGGCCCAACGTGAACATCGCCCGCGATGCCAGCGCTCCATTTTCGCTGCGCTGCTACGAGGTGCTGGGCGGGGCATGGGCCGAATACCGCGATCGTACCACCACCGATTTCCATTTGGGCATACGCGTGGAGCAAATGCCCTTTCTCGATGTTGGGGTAGAAGGTTTGATCGGCATCAGCAATGGCCAGCAGATCTCGGCCAGCACCAACGTTCAAGTGCTGTTGAAGAACTACGGTAATTCGCCAGCAAGCAATTTCCCGGTGAACTACCGGTTTGGCAATGAACCGGTGGTAACGCAGGATTACGCGGGACCCAACATTGCGCCAGGCAATGCGGCCGTGTTCACGTTCAACCAACCATACATCCCATTGGACGGCGGTACCGGCCCATTCTGCGCATGGACCTCGGCTGCCGATGACGAGCATGGCCAGAATGACAGCACCTGTGTAACAGTGAACGTGTTGGCCGGAATTGCGGCCCATGACATGCCCCAATTGCAGGTGTGGCCCAACCCCGCGCAGGACCGGTTATATGTGCAGGGCCTACCTGGCAGCGCGCGCTGGGAAATGCGCGACATGCGCGGCGCGCTGGTGGCACAAGGAAACGCACTAGGGCATGAGGGAACGATTCACCTGCCCACGGCCGGACTTGCCCCCGGGAGCTATGAGGTCCGCTGCACGGCGGCAACCGCTACTTGGCGCGCAAGATTTGTTGTGATGCGTTAACCTTCCCGACGGGGAAAGGCGTGCTGGCTAACTTCGCGCGCCTTCCCCAATTAAGCCATGTCCAAACGGTTTCTGCTGCTTCTGCTTGTTACGTGGAACTTCATTTTGACCGGCCTGATCATATGGTCGCTGGCCCGGAACCGGGTGCCCGACCGCCTATTGCAACAGCGGCTGGGGAACATGCAATTGGATGTTGCCGCCAACGGTGAGGCGTTTTCCGGCAGAAGTGATACCGCTGCCTTGGTGCATGCCCGCATCGCCTATTTCATGATGGATTCGCTGCAACAGAACTATGAACTGGTGAAGGAAAGCGCGGCGAGGGTGCGCAGCGAAGGGCAGCGGATGGAAGGCCAGCTGCAGCGCGAGATGCAAAAGGCACAGGCCCGCTACGCCGAATTGGTGAACAAGGACCACACGTACAGCACACAAGCGGAATTGAAGGCCGACCAGGCCGAGGTGGAGAAATTGGCCGAAAAGATCCAGCGCCTGCAGGACGATGCGCACGACCAACTGGAAAGCATGCAGGCCAAGTTGTTGACGCAGATCGCTGGCGAACTGAAGGACTATCTGGAACAGTACAATAAAACGGCCGGCTTCGATTATATCTTCAGCATACAAGATGCCGGGCAGATCTGGGTGGGCAATAAAGGGTTGGACATCACTGGGGAATTGGTGGATGGCCTTAACGCGAAGCACCGGGCCAAACAAGCGGACAAGGCCAAATAACGTGGCCCGGCGCATGCCATGCACAGCCGAAGGGCCCGTTCGATGAACCGCTGGTGCGCCCCGCTGCTGCTTGCGGTTATGGGGCTTGGAAGGGTAGGGGCACAACCGCCGGGCGGCCAGGCCGGGCATGTGGAAGTGCTCAATGCCGATAAATGGGAATTCAACGCGCGGGTGGCGCAGGGCGCACAACGGTTATTGGGCAATGTGCGGCTGAAGCATGCCGATGCCACCATGGCATGCGATAGCGCCTACCTGTACGCCGATGAACGCGTGACCGCGTTCGGCAACGTGGTGCTTACGCAGGGCGACACACTCCGGATCACCGGCCGCCGATTGGATTATTCCGGCAAGGAGCGCACGGCGCGCATGACGGGCGACGTGTTGCTCAGCGACCCGGGGATCACCTTGGCAACGGAGGCACTTAGCTACAATGCCCGTGCGCAACGGGCCGATTATGCCACCGGCGCACGCATCACCAGCAGCAGGGACGGCAGCGTGCTCACCAGCACGAAAGGCAGCTACAACGCGCCTTCACGCACATTCAGTTTCACCGGCAATGTGCATCTCGAACATCCCGAACGCACCATCGACGCGGATACACTGGAGTTCAACGCGGGTACGTCGGTCGCTTACTTCCGGGGGCCGACCGTGATCCACCAAGAGGGTTCGCGGATGTACTGTGAACGTGGCAATTACGATACGCGCAGCGGGAACGGGCTTTTCACCAAGGCGGGAAAGATCTTTAGCGGGGCACAAACCCTTTCCGGCGACAGCCTGCGCTACACGCGGGCCACGGAAGAGGGAAAGGCCTGGGGGCACGTGATGATCACTGACACGGCGAACCACATGGTGGTGAAAGGGGAAGAGGGCCTGCACCGGCAATCGGGCGGCCGCTCCATGGTAACGGGGCGGGCCGAACTGGTAATGGCCATGGACCATGATTCGCTATACCTGCACGCCGATACCCTGTTCGGGGAAAGGGACAGCGCTTTGCAACACATTGTTACCGCCCGGCGGAACGTCCGCTTTTACAAGACCGACCTGCAAGGCGTTTGTGATACCCTGACCTACTTACAGGCGGACAGCTTGATCATCCTGCGCAATGAACCCTTCCTATGGAGCCGTGATGACCAGCTTAGTGGGGATACCATGCGCATCAAATTACGCGACGGCAGGGCAGATGCGTTGTTCGTGGAGGGAAGCGCTTTCCTGGTCTCGCAGGTGGACAGCATCCACTTCAACCAGATCACCGGCACCACCATGGAAGGCCGGTTCAGTAATGGTGAATTGAACCGGTTGCTGGCCGAAGGGAATTGCAGGACCGTTTATTTCACCACGGAAACCAAGGATTCACTGGAACAGGTGACCGGGGTGAACCGCGCCGATTGCAGTTTGATCAGCGTTGAGCTCGACAGTGGGAAAGTGCGGACGGTCAGTTTCCTGACGCAACCGGCTGCCGTGCTGCTGCCCTTGGAAAAAGCCACCCTGCAAGAGATGCGCTTAGAAGGGTTCCGGTGGAATGGGCCGGCCCGGCCGCAGGACCGGGAGGATATTTTCCGCGCATCGCCCAAGGCACCACCTCCGGAGCGCCATGGCCGTTGATCCTATTCGGTGATGTATTCCACCAGGTCCGGCAGCGGTTTGCGATAGCCGTTGGGCCATTCAACCGCGGGGTACCCCATGAAGAACAGGCCCAAGCAATGGCTGCCGGGCGGCAAACCCGTGAAAGCCACCATGGCCTCACCTGTCATGGCCGCGCCCGTGCTCCAAAAAGCGCCCAGCCCATAGGCCGCGCAGGTGAGGTACATGTTCTGCACGGCGCAGGCCACGGAGTACTGTTCCTCGTGCAGCGGAATGCGCCCGCGCGGGTCAGGTGCCATGCCCAATGCCACGGCTACGCTGCTCTGCAATGGCCGCTGCACGTGGTTGTCGTATTTGCGCTGCATGAATTTCTCCCCCGGGTTCAGGCGCTTGTACTCCTCACCCAGGAAATGCGATAGCCGTTGCCGCGCATCGCCGGTGAATACCCGGAACCGCCAAGGCTGGGTCATGCCGTGGGTGGGTGCCCATATCGCGTTGCCCAGCACTTGGTCGATCACATCGCGCTGGACCTCGCGTTCGGTATAGTCCTTGGGTTGAATGCTCCTCCTGTCCCGGATCACCGCCGTGATCTCGCTTACGCTGTGCCGCATGCCAATGGTTGTTGTGGTTGCAAAGAGAAGAAGATTGCACGATATGGGCCTGTTGTTGGGCCGCCCCGCAAGCATGCTTAGGTTTGCATGTTCAACCTAACAGCACCAGAGCATGAACCTCATCCGCTACACACTCCTTTCCCTTGCGATCCCCATGGCCGTTCCTGCCCTGGCCCAGCCGATCACGCTCGTAGCGCCCGGCAACGTGCCTGTGCCCAGCAACGCCACCTTTCTGGTCCACCGCGGTGCCTATGTGCAACCTCCTGCACCGGGCGCGGCGCAAACCTTCGATTTCACCGCACTGGCCGGCCAGTCTACCATAAACCAACGGTGGTTGGACCCAGCGCTGCTGCCCGCAGGCGCCAGCTATCCTGGCGCACAATTCGTACTTACCGATGGTGGCCCGGACACCATCTTCTACAAGGCCACGAACAATGGTTTGGAGCAAATAGGCGAATCCCGCGATATTGCCGTCGCCCTCATCGGGACGACATACCACCTGCGTACAGGGTTTTCCAATAGTGTGCTTGCCCTGAAACTTCCCCTCACCTACGGGGATCCGGCATGGACGGATATTTTCCAAGGCACTGTTGTGGTGGATGGCCAAGGAAACGAACGCAACGGCGTGATCACCGGTTCGGCTGATGCTTGGGGAACGATACAACTGCCTGGTGGCATTGGATCAGTGGAAGTGGTCCGCGTCAACACCCGCCTCATCGATACGATTCCCTTGGCAACTGGTATTGGCCCAGTAATCGTGAACCATGTAAGGAACGAAAGCGCATATTATCCGCTGTGGGGAAAATACCCGGTGTTGCGCACCGTGTCCGATACCTTGAGCGCGACCAGCCCCTTGCCGATGACCATATCCACCGCCTATACCGAGTGGTTGGACAGCACCGCGGTTGGCCTGCTGGAATTCCAGCCCCAACAGGCCACTATGCAATTATACCCCAACCCGGCCGCCTCACAGGTTGCTGTGGCGTTTGCACCGGCGGTCGGTTCGCGCATGCAACTAAGGGTCACCAACGCGATCGGGGCCGTGGTGCACGAACAGCAGATCAATGAGGCCCTTTCCATGGTGGACCTTGAAGGCTGGGCACCGGGCGTTTACCACGTTGCACTGATCGACCGAACGGGCCAACGCTCTGTGCAGCGTCTTGTGGTACAGGAATAGGACCTGGGCGCCATGAAGCTTCATGCAATTTCCTTATTGGCATGCTTGGTGGCAACGCTGTCCGTGCAGGCGCAACCCGTGCTGGATTTGTCGGATGCACCGGAGCCGGAGCACCTGCTCACGTACAGGCAGGGCAATTTCATTGCCTTGGATGCTGCCGGTGAAGACCAAGTTTGGGATGCCTCCACAGTAGCCGATGGCTCCGGGCAGACCACGATCATGTTCATCAGCCCCGCAGCATCCGGTTTTGGATCGCAGTTTCCTTCCGCCACCGTGGCCACGGAAACCGGCGGCAACATTTTGTTCGAACGTGCCGACGCCAACGGACGGTACGTTGTTGGGCAATACATCGTGATCAATCCCCTGCAATTGATCATCCCTTATTCCGATGAGCAGCTGGTGATGCCGTATCCCTGCACGTTCAATACGGCCTTTACGGACAGCTTCGCGTATGCATACACCGTGCAGGGCACAAGCGCGACCGGCCGGGGCCAAGTTGATTATGTGGCCGACGGATATGGTACGCTGATCTTGCCGCAGGGCCCGCTCACCAATGTCCTGAAGCTGACCGGCTCTTATGTCGGCGTCGAAACATCCGGTACCAATACGTTCCGCACGGAAGTTCAGGAAGTGGCCTTCTACAAGCCGGGCCTGCCCGATTTTGTGCTCCGTAGCCAGCAGATCGTTCAATACAACAACGGTGCGCCAGCAGGCTCAGGATCCGTGTTGCAGTACCTGGATGCCGACAACTTTGTGGGAATGGAAGCTTCCGCTGCCACCGGTGACGGGCTGCGTGCGTGGCCTGTTCCGGCGAGCGATGTGCTGCGCGTGGAATACAAGGCCATATCGGGCTCGCGGCTGCAGATCACGCTTATCGATGCCCTGGGGCGGAATGTGCGCGCCATGGACCTGGACGCCACATCCGCTGCGGCGGCCGAGCTTGATGTGAAGGAGTTGCCCCGCGGTTTGTACCTGCTTCAGGCCAGCGATGGGGAAGGGCGGCGGGCCGTTAGGCAGATCGTGGTCGAATAAGCTTAGAAGGCAGGCATCGTCGGAGTTGCTTTCGGGGTGAATAGGGTATTCACCTTAGCGGAATACGGCTTTCACCCCTAGCCGGGTGCGGTTGGAAGGGACATGTTTGCCCCGGACCAACGGGCACGCACAGTGCCAAAGCATTTCTCCAGATGTTCAACTTTCCTGCACAACCAAGAACCCTTTCGTTTGCCCAAGGCGGCCGCTTGCTTGCCGCCATCACCCTTTCGCTCGCCATGGTGCCCCGCCCATCGGCTGCACAGCCAGCGGCACTGGACCTTTCATTCGACCCCGGTACCGGGCCTTCCGGCTCTGCCAATGCCATTGCAGTACAGCCCGATGGCAAGCTGGTTGTGGGCGGCCACATGAGCGACTTCAACGGCACACCGCGCCACCACCTGGCGCGTATCAATTCCGATGGCTCCTTGGATGAAAGCTTCGCGCCTTTGGAGGAGCTCAATAGTGTGGTGCATGCCGTGAAGGTGCTTCCATCGGGCAAGATCCTGGTGGCAGGCGCTGGTGCCATAGGCTACAACGGCTTGATCAGGCTAAATGCCGACGGCACGCACGACCCCACCTTTCTTTTCAACCAGACCATTACCCTGGGCACCATCCGGGCCATCGTTCCCATGCCCCAAGGGAAGGTGCTACTGGCCGGCGACGTCAGCATGAATGTGGGCGACGAGTATTACCGCAGAGTGCTGCTGCTGAACGAGGACGGCACCTTGGATACAGGATTCAAGCTCGGCACCACGAATGCATACTTGAAAGCCTTGGCCGTTCAGGCGGATGGCAAGGTGATCACCGGAGGAGGCACCGCGCCAAACGGCCACATAGCACGCTGGAACACGGACGGCACCTTGGACAATGGGTTCGACACCGGCAGCGGCATCAATGGCGTCGTGGAGGCCGTGATCGCATTGACCGACGGCAAAGTGCTGGTGGCGGGCAACCTCAACAGCTACAAGGGCACGCCTTGCGGAAAGATCATCCGGCTGAATGCGGACGGGAGCAAGGACAACAGCTTCGGTACCGGTACAGGGCCCAACGCCTCGGTAACTGCCATGGCCCTGCAGGACGATGGGAAGATCTTGATCGGTGGCAAGTTCGTTAGCGTGGACGGCACGCCCAGCCGCCACTTCGCACGCCTGAATGCCGACGGTAGCATGGATCCCTCGTTTGATGTGGGCACCGGTGTGGACCCGGCGAGCGCCTCGATCCTGTCCATCGTCCTGCAACCCGACGGCAAAATCGTGTTCGGTGGCGATTTCTCACAATACAACGGAACACCGCGTTCAAGCCTGGTCAGGCTGATGGGGGCACACGCGGCCGGCATCGATGATCATGGCCCGGAACTGCGCACCAGCATTTGGCCGAATCCTGCATTGGACCGCTCATTCAACATCTCGCTGGATGCCGGCCCCGGGAACGTGGGCCAAGTGGAAGTGCGCGTACACGATGCGCAGGGTCGATCGGTGCACCGCCAAGCATTCGCCGCCGTACCAGGCGGGCAATACCGCGTGGCCTTGCCCGCACATGCCAAGGCGGGCAGCTACTATGTGCGCATCGTGGCGAACGGCCTGGCGGCCGTGCAACCCCTGATGGTGCTGGATTAACGGCACGTCCCGCCAAAGGCCCCATGCGGGGTTTTCATTACCCGCATGGGGCAGTTACCTTCGCATCGCCATGATGGCACCGGAGATCCAGCAGGACGTACAACACATTTTCAGCGAGTACCTCAGCAAGCAGGGGCATCGCAAGACGCCCGAACGTTTTGCCATCCTGAACGAGATCTACGCGCAGGAGGGCCATTTCGATATCGAGCGGCTGTACGTGAGCATGAAGCGCAAAAAGTACCGGGTGAGCCGCGCCACCCTGTACAACACCATGGAGCTGCTGCTCGACTGCAAGCTGGTGCGCAAGCACCGCTTCGGCAGCAACCAGGCACAATTCGAGCGCGCCTACAGCTACAGGCAGCACGACCACGTGATCTGCACCAACTGCAGCAAGGTGATGGAGTTCTGTGATCCCCGCATCCAAAACATCAGGAATACCGTGGCCGAGGTGATGGGCTTTGAAGTAAGCCATCATTCGTTGCACATTTAC
>JBIQMI010000047.1:16448-17017 GCA_044463585.1 Cryomorphaceae bacterium | reverse complement strand
GCCGGGATCGGGCGGGCCGCCCTTTGCCTGCCCGAGGGCAGGCGCCCCGGCCTATTTGGTCTTTCAGCCCGTGGGGTTTGCCGTGCCGCCATCATCACTGATGGCGCGGTGGTCCTTTGCACCACCCTTTCACCCTTGCCTGTGCCTTGCGGCCATCGGCGGTCTGCTTTCTGTTGCACTTTCCGTAACGCCGCCGTCGCCAGCGGCGCCCCTTCCTGTTAGGAAGCACGGTGCCCTATGCTGCCCGGACTTTCCTCCCTCCCCGCCTTGCGGCGGAAAGAGCGGCGGAGCGATGCGCGGGATGTCAAGGAACGAATGCCCTGGAAGGCTCAATAATGCAGGATCTCGATCGCGGTGGCACCGTGGCCGTAGATCCGTGGATCGGCATCATCAAAACGCACGCCACTATAGAACTGAAGCGCCTTGCGCACTTCTTCCCGCAGGATCCCCTCGCCCACGCCATGGATCACGATCACCCGTTTTTTCTTCTCGCGGATCGCACTGTTGAGCCGCCGCTCGAAGAAACCCAGCTGGAAACTGAGCTTTTCGCCGTCGCTCAACACGCTTTC
>JBIQMI010000047.1:452-16438 GCA_044463585.1 Cryomorphaceae bacterium | reverse complement strand
CATCGGCCACCAACTTGTTCAAATGAAGGTCAACCCCCACCACATGCGGATCGTAGCCCTGTTTATGGGGCTGGCCGCCGTTTGCCATCGTGGCGCCCTTCCCCTTGCCGCGTTCCACCATTTCGGCCAACCTGTCATTGCTGGCGCGAAGCCTTGCGTCATGCTCGCTCACCGAAAGGCTCGGGTCGCAATCCACCAACACCAGGTCGCGGGTGCCGAATACCAGCTCAAATCCGTCATCGGTGAGCACCTTTACGTGCCGATTGCCCACAATGGCCAGCACCGTACCGCCCCCCACCTCGTTGAGCAGGGAAACCCGGTCGCCGGGATTGAAGCGCCGCTGGCTGGACATTCCGCAAATTTATGCCGCCATGCCACGCTACGCCCTCATCCTCGCCCTTTTGCCTTGCACCACCGGCCTATTCGCCCAAAGCTTCGCCGCGCCCGAGCCGTACGGCGGCAAACAAGCGGTAACATGGCTGCTTGAGCAGGAACAGCAATTCCCTCCGGAAGAGCTGGCCGCGGGCCTGAACAGCGAGGTATTGCTGGCCTTCAAGGTGCTGGCCGATGGATCGGTGCAAGGCCTGCGCGTGCAGGTGCCCTTATGCCCGGCCTGCGATGCCGAGGCACTGCGGCTGGCCCGCATGATCCGCTGGAAACCCGCCTCGGTGGGCGGTACGCCGCTCGACAATGACCACATGCTGGCCATCCCGTTCAACGCCAAGCGCTACCGCAGGCAAAGCGCCAAGGCCAGTCCGTGCCAGCCATTGGAAAGCACATGGACCGCCGACAGCAGCTTCACCCTGTACACCGACCGCCAGCTCGATTCGCTGGCGCAGCCCCGCATTCCCAACGGCCTGCGCGGCCTGCCTACCTACCTGGCCAGCAACCTGAAGTACCCGCCGGAAGCTTTCCGCCTCGACATCCAGGGCAAGGTGACCATCGAATTCGTGGTGGAGGCCAGCGGCAGCATCAGCAACCTGCGCACGCTCAACTTCCTCGGCGGCGGCTGCGACACCGAGGCCATGCGGCTGGCAAGAAGCATCTGCTGGCGACCGGCCATAAAGAACGGGCAACGCGTGCGCAGCACAATGAAATTCGATATCCAATTCCGGCTGGAACCATCGAGCAGGTAGAGGGCGCGGCGGTGGGGTTTTCCGCGGAGGCACGGGGCGCGGGGGAATGCCTTGGCCGCGATGGTTTAACCGCGGAGGACGCAAAGAGCGCGAAGTGTACGTGCAGCATCCGTAGCGTCGAACCTCGGGCTCGACAAGAACGCGGAGGAATGCCTTTTGCCGCGGAGACGCGGAGGCGCAGAGAATGTCTTGGCCGCGATGCAGTTCTGCCGCGGAGGCGCGGGGGCGCGGTGAATGCGTTGGCCGCGATGGGTTGCCGCGGTCGAACCCTTCGCGGCGTGTCATTATCGACCTCGTACGGGGTCGCACCAATTAGCTGGTTGTGCCGGAAATACGGTTTTCGACCCCGGCGGGGTCGCAGCCTGTAGTACGGCCAACCATGCGCGAGCACCGACCCCAGCGGGGTCGCAGCCGGTGTTCCGCGGAGGCGCGGAGGCGGGGGGAAATGCACGGGTCGTGTCGGAATGCGGTTTTCGACCCTAATCGCGGCGTGTCATGATCGACCCCGTATGGGGTCGCACCAATTAGCAGGTTGTGCCGGAAATACGATTTTCGACCCCAGCGGGATCGCAGCCGGTGTTCCGCGGAGGACGCAGGAAACGCGAAGAATACGCAGCATCCGTAGCGTCGAACCTCAGGTTCGATCGCGGCAACACATTGGCGAATCGGCGAATTGGCAATTTGGCAAATTGCCGCCTCCCCCATCTTTACACCATGAAGAAGCGCGGCCCTTGGACCACCCTCTCCGAAACGAAAGCCTATGAAACGCCGTGGATCCGTGTGGACCACCACGAAGTGCTCGATCCCAACGGCAACGAAAGCGTGTACGGCGTGATCCATTTCGCCCGGTGGGCGGTGGGCATTTTGCCCTTGGATGATGAAATGAACACTTGGATCGTGGGCCAGTACCGCTATCCGCTGGATGCCTACAGCTGGGAAATGCCCGAGGGCGGCGGCAACAAGGATGTGCCGCCCTTGGAAAGCGCCAAGCGCGAACTGCGCGAGGAAACAGGGATAGAGGCCGAGCACTGGACCGAGATCCTGCAAATGGACCTGAGCAACAGCGCCAGCGACGAACAGGCCATCATCTATGTGGCCAAGGGGCTCACCTTCCATGAACCCGAGCCGGACAGCGACGAAGAGCTCGAGCAGCGCAAGCTTCCCTTCGAGGAATTGTACCAGATGGTGATGCGCGGCGAAGTGCGCGACGCAATGACGGTTGCGGCCGTGTTGAAGGTGAAGCTGATGCTGCTGGCGGGGGATTTGGGCCGCTAGGATGTAGTTGCGCGCTGTGGGGCGGTGCCCCTTCCACCGGACAACTACAAAGGGCCAGCGCCTCAGATTTTCTCCAGCGCGCTGCCTTTGTGCGCGGCGATGTGGTCTGTTTTGTCGCTCTTGATCTCATATTGCGGCTCGTCCTCGCTTGCTCGGTGCGTATGCCCCTTGTAATCGAAATCCGAGGTATGCACCTTGATGATCTTGCCCGAAACGTGGCCCGCCTCTGAATTCCAACGCACATGGTCACCCACTTTGTATTTCTTGTCCTTTGCCATGATCATACCGTTTACCCAACTAACCGCTGGCTGGGTGGGAACGTTCGGTGCTGGGGCATGTTCGCGCTGAATACACAGGGCCATTCTATCTGGTGGCTTAAAAAACCTGCTTCCTTTGAGTTGACATTCAGACCCCCATTCTGCCACGACCACGCCCGATCTGAGGATTGAGATCAGCAATCTGCTTGAACGCGAAAAGGACGCCAGCGTACTTGAGGCAATCCGCAATCTTTTACGTAAGACCACGCTTGACCCGGCCCTTCGTGAAAAACTCACAAGCCGTGCGCTTCAGGCCGATAAGGAAATCGAGGCTGGTCTGGGACATTCGCGCCAGGAGCTCGTAGGGGAAACCGATCATTTGACACGCGGGTGAAACTTGTCTGATCGACAGCAGAGGCCATTTATGCCTGCCATCAATGCCGCGCCCACTCACCAATACCCCCACCACCCCTTCACCTCTCCATTGGAAATCTCCAAGGTCGGCGCGGGCATCTTCAGCACATCGAGCATAAAGAGGAAGGTGCGCAGCAGCTTGCTGCGAGTGGGTATGCGTGAGAATGCTATATCCGGGGCGAGGTAGAATTGGCGGTAGGCGTTGGGGTCGTTGCGGGCGTTCAACATGCCCTCGGCGCCCATGCCCGCGGAAAAATTGAGCCAGGAAGGCATGGCCTGCCAGCCGAAGGCACGCGGGTTGGCGCTGAGCCATACGGTGGTGCCGTTGTAGTCTTTCAGCAGCCGCTCGGGCACGGTGGAGCCAAGCACATCGGGGCGTTGTGCCGCATAGCCGGTAAGTCGGGCGGACCATTTCAGCGTGATGCGCTGCTCGCCCCAACCCAATTGCTGCCCGATGAAAAGAGCGGTACCGCCGGCGTTGGCGGCCATATCCCAGCCGCTAAAGCCGTATTCCGCGGAAAGGCCATCCAAATATTCGATGCCGGTGAGGTAGATGAGCCCGACCGAGCCGCCCACCCATGTTGCGGTCCGCTCATTTATGCCGGCCCAGCGAAAGGCGGCATGGCCCGCGCGGCCGAGTTGATAGGCGCTGTGCGCATGGCCGAGTTTGTCCATTTGCAGCCATTCATCCCCATCGTTGAAGAAATGAAAGGCGGAGCGCGGATGGCCGCGGTACCAAGCATGGTCCAATGCGATCAGCGAGCCGGTGGCCAAGGCAGCACCACCTCCCGCCACCAGCCATGCGCGGCCTTTGTGAATGGTATCGGACAGGGTGTCCGTTTCCTGCGGTTTGGCGGGCAGGGCGCAAGTGAGCAGGAGCAAGAGCGCCGCCGCCCTGCCCTGATGAGCATGGCAAGGGCGCTGTTTCATGCAGGAGTTAGGGTGTTGCACGCCAAGCGGGCGCGGCATGCCGTGATACCGCGCCGCAAGACGCACAAAGATGACGCAACCACCTGCCTTTCGTGGCTTCCGGCCCTGCTATGCCCCGATGGTGGTGCGGCACGCCTTGAGGATCTCGCGGGCACGGTCCATGGTGGCACCGCCTGCGTACAGGCGAAGCACTGGCTCGGTGCCACTGGCGCGGATCATCAGCCATTCCTCGTCGGCGAAAAAATACTTGTAGCCGTCCATGGTATCCCGCTTCAGCGGCTTGAAGTTGCCGAACGCCTTGTAGCTATCGGCCCCGCATTCGCGCAGCACCTGTTGCTTCAGCTCTTCGGTGATGTGGAGGTCGTCGCGCTCGTAGGCGAAAGCACCCGTGATGGCGTACACTTCCTCCACCAGCTCCTCCAGGCTCTTGCCGCTCTTGGCCATGAATTCCCAGATGGTGAGACCCATCCAAATGCCGTCGCGCTCGGGTATGTGGCCCTTGATCGCGATGCCGCCGCTTTCCTCGCCGCCCAACAGCACGTCGTCGGTGATCATGATGCCCGCGATCCATTTGAAACCGATCTTGGTCACCTGGTATTCCAGGCCGTAGTGCGCGCACAGCTTTTCCACTTTGGGCGTGGTGCTGGTGGCCACCACAACCTTGCCGGTGAATTTCTTGTACTTCACCAGGTAATGGATCAGCAGCAGGATGATGTGGTGCGAATCCACGAACTCGCCCTTGCTATCGTAAAGGCCGATGCGGTCGGCGTCGCCGTCGGTGGCCAGCCCGCAATCGAGCTTTTTCTCCTTGATGAGGTTGGAGAACGGGATCAGGTTCCGATGGATCGGCTCAGGGGCCTGCCCATGGAACCCGGGGTTGTGGTCGCAATGCAACAAAGTGGTGGCGGGCAGGATCTGCGGCACCACGCGCTGCCCCGCGCCGTACATGGCATCGTAGCCAAGCTTCAGGCCGCTGTTGCGGATGGCCTCCAGGTCGAAATTCTTCTTCACGTGGGCGATGTACATGTCCTCGAGGTCGATGTCCATGAGCATGCCCCCTGCCCTGGCCTCGGCCAGGTCCACTTTGGCGAGATCAACGCCGTGCAGTTCAGGAATAAGGTCCTCCACCTGCTGAACTTCCTCTGGGATCAACGGGCCGCCATGGGCGCCTTTCAGCTTGTAGCCGTTGTAACTGGGCGGGTTGTGGCTGGCGGTGATGATGACGCCCATGCTGGCCTTCTTCTGCAGGGTGCCGAACGATACCATGGGCGTGCTTACGAAACCCTTGGCCAAATGCACCTTGATGCCATGATGAATGAGCACCTTCGCGGTGGTTTCGGCGAACAGCTCGCCGGCAAAACGGCAATCGTGGCCCACCACCACGCTGGGGTTGTTGGGAAAATGCTGCTTCAGCCACTGCGCCAGGCCCACGGTAACGCGCGCCACATTGTCCACGGTGAATTCCTGTGCGATGATGGCACGCCAACCATCGGTGCCGAACTTGATCTTGCTCATTGATCCAAAAAATTGGTGGGCGAAAATAGGCCCGCTTCATTTGTGAGGCCCGGTCAACGCTTCCTGCCGACCCAAGCAGGGCCGGCCCCATTTCAACGCATGGTGCCGACCGCAACTCTCCCTAGCGCATGATGCCCCGGCGGTTCAGCGCTTGCTGGTATCTGCGTGCGTGTATGACGTGCTGTTGGTAGGTTGTGCTGAAGTTGCTGTACCCGCTGAGGTCCTCCCGTGCACAGAAGTACAGGTAATCGCTTTTGGCCGGCTTGAGCACCGCGTCGATGAACCGCGCCTCCGTGAGGTTGATGGGCCCCGGCGGCAAGCCTTTGTGCGCATAGGTGTTGTAGGGCGAATCCACCAGTTTGTCCACATGCAGGATGCGGTTGAGCGAATCCAGGCCCAAGGCGTACTTGAGCGTCGGGTCGGCCTGCAGGGGCATGCCGATCCGCAAGCGGTTGAGGTACACGCTGGCGATCATGGGTGCATCGGTGATGCGGCCGGTTTCGGCCTGCACGATGCTGGCCAGCGTGGCCACTTCGCTTTGCGATAGCCCCAGCGCACGCGCGGCCTGTTTCCGTTCATCATTCCAGAAGCGCTTGTATTCCTTGGCAAAACGGTCCATGAGCTCCCCAGGGGTGGCGGTCCACCATAGCTCATAGGTGTTGGGCAGGAACATGGCGATGAAGGTGGCCTTGTCGAAGCCGAAACGCTGCGCATTGGCCGGGTCCATGAACGCTTTGGCCAATTCCGCGGAATCCGCCTCGATCGTCGCTGCCAACTGCCCCGCCATTTTTGCGAGGTTGCCCACATTGCCTATGGTAACACGAACGGGATCCTGTTCCCCCCGGCGCAGTTTGTCCACTAGGTCGTTCATGGCCATTTTCCGCGGTACTACATACCGCCCGGGCCGTACGCGCTGGTCATAATTCTTGCGTTCGGCCACCAATTTGAACAATTGCACGTCGGCCACAATGCTGTCCGCCTTCAGGCTGTCCAGCACTTGGCCCAGGTCCGCGCCCTTGGGGATGAACAGCACTTTTTCCGGCGTGGCAAAGGCCGTGGCCGATCCGAAGATGCCCCGCCACAAGCGCCAAGCGAAATAGCCGCCAGCCAGCAGGGCGAGCAGGAGCAGGTAGAGAATGATCTTCCTCATCGGCCTAATGGTGCACGTGCCCCGTGAAGGTCTTCTGCACCGGACCGATCAAGTGGATGTTGGTGAATCCCTCGCCCGATTTTTCGGCCCGCACGGCCAGTTTACCGCCAGGGGCCACCACACGGCAGCGGCTTTCGGCATGCCCGCGCGCCATGGCGCTCAGGGCAGCGGCCGTAACGCCTGTTCCGCAGCTGAGCGTTTCCGCCTCCACCCCGCGTTCGTAGGTGCGCATCTCCAGCACTTCGCCGCGCCAGCGTACAAAGTTCACGTTCACCCCTTTCGCCTTGAACCTGGGGCTGTAGCGGTACCGATGTGCTTCGGCCACCAGGTCCAATGCAGCGGGATCTTCCACGTGCACCACCAGATGCGGCGATCCGGTGTCCACCAGGTCGACATGTTCGGAAACGCGTTCCAGCCGGGGCACATCACGCATGGAAACCTCCACCTGCCTCCCTGTCCATCGGGCGGTATGCACACCATCGTAGGCGGTAAAGCTGGCCGGGCCGCGGTTGCCGGTGAGCATGCTATGGAAAGCAAAGGCGCATCGGCTGCCATTGCCGCAGAAACTGCGGCTTCCGTCGGGGTTCAGGAACTCCATGTGGTAGAGGGTACCGGCCTTGTGGGCCGGGCGCAGCAGGACCAATCCATCGCTACCTATGCTGAACCGGCGTTGGCACCAGCGGCGGGCCAAGGGTTTCAGCCGTACGGGCATGGTCCCCGTGCGGTCATCCACCAATATGAAGTCGTTGCCGGCCCCATGCCATTTGGAAAACGAAAGATTTGCCATTCCGTCAGCAAATATCGGCCCGGCATGGTCTTCGCTGGAGCGGGCGCCGGACGAAAACACCTGTGCATGGCTGATCAACAAGCGTTAACACGGTCCGCATGAACACCGGGCCAAGCGCCGCGTTGGTAAAGCCTCAATGATCAAATGAGCATGAGCAAGCAAGGAAAAATAGGGCGTGCATTGGGCTATTTGGGCATGGCCGTTGCCGGGGGCCTGTTCGCGGTGGGCTTCGGGGGTCTTATGCAACCGAAAATCCAACCCATTGTACATACGGCCGACACCGCGGCCCCTGCGCATTACGTTTCAATGCCGGGCCCGATGGCCGCGCCGGGCTCCGCTGACTTCATCGATGCGGCGGCCAAAAGCGTGGATGCCGTTGTGCACGTTACCGTGCAGGCCACGGTACAGCAGGCGCCCATGTACAATTTCTTCTGGGGCTACCAGCAGCGCCCGCCGCAACAAGTGCGCGGTGCCGGCAGCGGGGTCATCATTAGTGATGACGGTTTCATTGTGACCAACAACCACGTAGTGGACGGTGCCGACAAGATCCAGGTTCACTTGAATGACAAACGGAAGTACGACGCAACAGTGATCGGCCGCGACCCCAGCACCGATATCGCCCTATTGAAGATCGATGCCACGGGCCTGCCCACCTTGGCCTTCGGCAACAGCGACGAGGTGCGCGTGGGGCAATGGGTATTGGCCGTGGGCAACCCCATGAACCTCACCAGCACGGTAACGGCGGGCATTGTAAGCGCCAAGGCCCGCAGCATCAACATCCTGCAATACGATCCCGATAAGGACATTTTCCCGATCGAAAGCTTCATCCAGACCGACGCTGCGGTGAACCCCGGCAATAGCGGCGGGGCCTTGGTTGACACCGAAGGGCAATTGGTGGGCATCAACAGCGCCATTGCCAGCACCACGGGCAGCTATACCGGCTATTCCTTCGCCGTGCCGTCGAACATCGTGAACAAGGTGACGCACGACCTGATGGAGTTCGGGCGGGTGCGCCGCGCTTACCTGGGTGTTACGATCAGCGATATCGACCAGGACATGGCCACCAACTTGGATCTTGGCCTGCTGAACGGCGTGTACGTTAAGGACGTGGTGCCCAGCGGCGCGGCGAAGAAGGCGGGCATGCAAAGCGGCGATGTGATCGTGAAAGTGGGCGCCATGCCCGTGAACAACGTGCCCGAGCTGCAGGGCGAGATCAGCAAATTCAGCCCTGGCGACAAGGTGGCGATCACCTTGGTGCGCAAAGGCAAGGAAACGGTGAAGGAGCTGGTGCTGCTGGACCGGGCCGGCGAGGAGAACACCTCGGCCAAGGCGGAACTCACACTGCCCTCGCTAGGTGCGGAGCTGGCGCCTGCCACGGCCGCCGAACTCGCGGCGCTGAAGCTTGATGCCGGCGTGAAGGTGACCCGGCTAAGCGGCGGCAAACTGCGCAGCATCGGCATCCGGGAAGGCTTTATCATCACCAAGGTCGACCAGCAGCCGATGAAGACCCCGAAGGACATTGAAAATGCGCTGAACAATAAACGCGGCGGCGTGTTGATCGAGGGGGTGTACCCCAACGGCAAGCGCGCTTACTATGGCCTAGGCTTGTAACCCCTTGCTGCCCAAGTGCATCCAACCCACCAAGAACAAGCCTCCGACCCCCTGCCTTGCCCCGTGCTTGGGGCAAGCTTACCTTCGCGGCCTGATCGAACCAAACCAACCTGCAGTGCGTTTTCAACCGGGGTTCGTTCATGCCGCCACTCCACCTGTAAAACTCTTTAATACCCCCTTCGCCCGTGACAAGCAGAATGCGCCAACTTAAGATCACCAAGTCGATCACCAACAGGGAGAGCCAGTCGCTGGACAAGTACCTGCAGGAGATCGGCAAGGAAGGTCTGATCAATGCCGAAATGGAGGTCGAGCTCGCCCGGAAGATCAAGCAGGGTGACAGCGCGGCCTTGGACAAGCTGGTGAAGGCCAACTTGCGGTTCGTGGTATCCGTGGCCAAGCAGTACCAGAACCAAGGCCTGAGCCTGCCCGACCTGATCAACGAGGGCAACCTTGGCCTGATCAAGGCCGCGCAGCGTTTTGATGAAACGCGCGGCTTCAAGTTCATCAGCTACGCCGTATGGTGGATCCGCCAAAGCATTCTGCAGGCCCTGGCCGAGCAAAGCCGGATCGTGCGCCTGCCCTTGAACCAAGTGGGTTCGCTGAACAAGATCAACAAGGCATTTGCCAAGCTGGAACAGGAATTCGAGCGTCCGCCCAGCGCCGACGAACTCGCCGCGCTGCTGGAGCTGCCCCCTGAAAAAGTGGCCGATACCATGAAGGTATCGGGCCGCCACATCAGCATGGACGCACCCTTCGTGGAAGGCGAAAGCAACAGCCTGCTGGACGTGCTACCGAACAACGACAGCGTGCCCGCCGACCGTTCGCTGATCAACGAAAGCCTTTCCAAGGAGATCGACCGGGCCCTGAGCACGCTTACCGAAAGGGAGCGCGACGTGGTGAAACTCTTCTTCGGCATCAACATCAACCACGGACTAACCTTGGAAGAGATCGGGGCGAAATTCGACCTGACCCGGGAGCGGGTACGGCAGATCAAGGAGAAGGCCATCCGCCGCCTGCGCCACACCAGCCGGAGCAAACTGCTGAAGGCCTACCTCGGTTGATCCCCGGTTGAACCTGATCTTTTCCCAAACACGAAAGCATGGAGACCTTGGAAAAAAAGGCCACCTATGAAGCCGGCCTGAAAGATTACGTGGACCGTGAGAAGTCCGCCGTTGACCTGTTGAATTCGGTAGGGCGGCTCATGTTCGAGCACGGAGTGGAACTGGTATTCTTCCGCAACCACCTGCTCGACATCAACACCTCGGAAGTGATCAAACTCTTCAACTACGCCGAGAACGTGGTGAAGAAGCCGGTGGACATCGCCCAAACCGCGGAGCTGGCCCGTGCCATGCTCGATATCGACCTCGCGCCAAGCAAGATCGACATCGGCCGCCTGGCCCACGAGTACAGCCAACAGCAAATGCCCGCCACGGATTTCCTGAAGGGAAAACTGAAGGATTTCATCGGGCAGGACAAACACCGTTTCCATCCGCAGGACGTGGTACTGTACGGCTTCGGCCGCATCGGCCGCGTGGCCGCCAGGGAGTTGATCAAGCAGGCCGGCAAAGGCCAGCAACTGCGCCTGAGGGCCATCGTGCTGCGCAAGCTGAGCAATGAGGAGATCGTAAAGCGCGCAGCGCTGTTGCGCAACGACAGCGTGCATGGTGCCTTCAAGGGTACCGTGGTGGAGGACCTGGAGAACCAGGCGTTGATCATCAACGGCCAACGCGTGCAGCTCATCGCCGCCAACAACCCCGAGGACATCGATTACACCGAATACGGCATCCACGATGCATTGGTGATAGACAACACGGGTGTGTTCAAGGACCGTGAGGCCCTTGGCCGCCACCTGAGCGCAAAAGGCGTGAAGCAGGTGTTGCTGACCGCCCCCGGCAAGGAGATCCCGAACATTGTGTACGGCATCAACCACAAGGACCTCGACCTGGAGAACGAGCGCATATTCAGCGCGGCCAGCTGCACCACCAATGCCATCGCCCCCATCCTTAAAGTGGTGGAGGACAATTTGGGCATTGAAAAGGGGCACATCGAAACCGTGCACGCCTACACCAACGACCAGAACCTGCTGGACAATTACCACAAGGGTGCCCGCAGGGGCCGCAGTGCAGCCATCAACATGGTGATCACCACCACAGGCGCCGGCGGCGCCGTGAGCAAGGCCATTCCCAGCCTGAAGGACAAGCTCACCGCCAACGCGGTGCGCGTGCCCACCCCCAACGGTTCGCTGGCCATTATGAGCCTGACCGTGAAGAAGGACGTGACGCGCGACGAGATGAACGACCTGATCCGTGGCGCTGCGCTGCAAGGCGAACTGGTGAACCAGATCCACTACCAGGTCGATCCCGAGCTGGTGAGCAGCGACATCATCGGCGACACCTGCTGCAGCGTATTCGACAGCAACGCCACGATCGCCAGCAACGACAAGCGCAACGTGGTGCTTTACACATGGTACGACAATGAATTCGGCTACACCAAGCAGGTGATCCGACTGGCCAAGCACATCGCCAGGGTGCGCCGGCTGGTGTATTACTGAGATTCCTTCAACCGCATAAGAAAAGCCGCCCCGGGGCGGCTTTTCTTATGCGGTCCATTCGCGGGGTTATTCCACCACCAGCCGCACCACGTAGTGGGCATCGTTTGCATTGAGGCGAAGCATGTACACGCCTGCCTGTATCCCTTTCGGCCATGTGACCCACTGCTCCTCCCCGCTTGCAAATGCCAACTGCCGGGCTAGTACGGTCCTGCCCTGCACATCCATAAGCTGAAGTTGGGCCTGGCCTCCTACCATGTAGGGATCCACCTTGATCCATGCACCTTCCCTGGAGGGATTGGGGTGTAGGGAGAAATATGCCCCAGGCCCGCCGGTTTCCCCGATCGCATTGATCACTTCACCCTGACAGGTACAGTCGGCGGTGATCACATCGTTCACCGTGTTGGGGTCACCATCATCGCAGCTATCGCCCACGGCGTAAAGCGTTACGGCAGTAGTGGTCCCAAAGGCCGAACAGCCGCCGGATGCGGGTATGGAATAGATCACCGTGTAGGATCCCGGCGCACTCGTGTTCAGGTTGATGGTGCCGTTCATGGCGTTCACCGTCAACCCGGCCGGTGAGGCGCTGTACGTGCCGCCGCCAGTGCCCGTGCGCGTTACGCTCGCAGTTCCGCCGCCCGTGCAGTACGGGCTGCCCGAGTAGCTGATCGTGGCCGAGGGGGCAGTGCCGATCACCACGCTGGCTGTGGTGCTGAACGCGGAACATCCGCCCGAGGCCGCGATGCTGTACGTGACCGTGTAGCTGCCCGCCGTGCTGTTGCCCAGGTTGATCGCGCCCGTGTTCGTGTTGACCGCAAGGCCCGAGGGTGAGGCACTGTACGTGCCGCCGCCAGTGCCCGTGCGCGTTACGCTCGCAGTTCCGCCGCCCGTGCAGTACGGGCTGCCCGAGTAGCTGATCGTGGCCGAGGGGGCAGTGCCGATCACCACGCTGGCTGTGGTGCTGAACGCGGAACATCCGCCCGAGGCCGCGATGCTGTACGTGACCGTGTAGCTGCCCGCCGTGCTGTTGCCCAGGTTGATCGCTCCCGTGTTCGTGTTGATCGCAAGGCCGGAGGGCGAGGCGCTGTACGTGCCGCCGCCAGTGCCCGTGCGCGTTACGCTCGCAGTTCCACCGCCTGTGCAGTACGGGCTGCCCGTGTAGCTGATCGTGGCAGAGGGAGCTGGGTCCACCTGCACATTGACAGAGCCATTCACCGACCCACAGGCATTGCTGACCGTAACTTGATATGACCCAATGGTGGCCCCGTTCACGGTAACACTTGCTGAAGTAGCGTTAGGCGAGAAATTGGCCGCTCCAGTCCACAAATAATTGAGCGGCCCAGTACCCGTGGCGGATACGTTCAAATTGAGCGCACTGCCACTGCATATGGGACTATCGCCCGTAACCGCGGAGATCGCGGGTGGTATACAGATCGGTGTCCCCTGGCATATGCAATCGGCGCTCCAGGTATCATTCTGCGTATTGGGGTCATTGTCGTTGCACTGCGTACCCGGCAACGCATTGCCACCAGGAACACCTAAACAATCCACGCCACAGTTCCCGCCATTCACCGCAAGGCCGATCACCGAACCTGTCACATCCCATCCATTCATTGAAATGTAGTACCCGCGGTTGTTCTGGGCCGTGAAGGCGTCGTTGCCGATCTCGAAAGCGGTGCATCCTGAGCCTTGGACGGGTATCGTTCCCACGGTGAACCAAGTAGCCGGTGGGATCGTGGTGCCGCAACCGCCATTCCCGCTCGGGTCCCCGATCCGGTTTGAACCGAAGCCGTTGTAGGTACGGTAACTGAAACCGCCATTGGTCACGGCAGGGGTTCCCGTGAACGCGCTCCATGCCGTGCAGAAGCTCACCGGTTGCCCGAGGCTTTGGCCCGAAGCGGCATCATATTTCACGGTCACTGTCAGGGCGCTCAACAAGCCACCAAAGCTTGCGCTGCCCAGGGTTTTGATCTGCACCAACAATTGGTCGGCTGAAGAACCCTGTACCAACCGCACGTCAACGGCAGATGGGATCACATCCGGTTGGCCCCAGGCCAAACCGGCAGAAAAAATTGCGGATACAAGAAGGACGGAGCGAATGAAGATGTGCATTGGGAGTGCTAGGATGGCCAGTGGCAACCGCAGCGTAGAACTCTGGCCGTGGTGAAAAGTTGCCCGGTGTACGCAATTTATGTAGGGTGGTTCACATGGCTGGAGGGCGGAGTCCGGCCCCGGTGCCACGGGCTGCACCAGGGCCGGTTTCCTTATTTCTGCACCATCAATCGCGCCACGAAATGCTGTCCTGCCAGGACCACTTCAACGGTGTACAGCCCGGATGACCACGAGTCAGGGACAGGCAGGGCATATTGCAGGCGTCCACCGTTTGCCGGGACCACGGCCTGGAACACTCGCTTGCCAGAGCTTTCATGCACCTGCAGCAGGATCTCGCCTGCCGACAACGGCATGCCCTCCATTTCCAATGTCACCACATCGCGCCGCGTGGGGTTGGGGTACAAGCTCATGCGCAATCCCGTGCCAACCAATGCTTCGATGCGATCGGGGATCTCACCCTCACATTCGCATTGTTCATTGATCGAATCATTCACGGTGACAGGATTGCCATCATCGCAGAGGTCACCGATATCCGCCTGCAGCGCGGGGCAGTCGTAAACATTTGTGCCAACGCATTCACAATCCGCGGTGATCACATCGTTCGCGGTGTTCGGGTCGCCATCATCGCAGGCATCGCCGATGTTCGCGTGCAGCACGGGGCAATCGTAAACCACTGTGCCAACGCATTCGCAATCCGCGGTGACCACATCGTTCGCGGTGTTCGGGTCGCCATCATCGCAGGCATCACCGATGTTCGCTTGCAGCACGGGGCAGTCGTAAACCACTGTGCCAACGCATTCGCAATCCGCGGTGATCGCATCATTCTCCGTGTTCGGGTCGCCATCATCGCAGGCATCGCCGATGTTCGCCTGCAGCACGGGGCAATCGTAGATCACCGTGCCAACGCATTCGCAATCCGCGGTGACCACATCGTTCGCGGTGTTCGGGTCACCGTCATCGCAGGCATCGCCGACCTGGCCATGGATTGTCGGGCAGGTATCGATGCAATCCGGCACTCCATCGCCATCGCTATCGATGTCCGGCACTCCGCAACCGCATGCCCCGGGTGATGTTTTCAATGGATCAGTGGGGCATCCATCAATGCAATCAGCCGCCCCGTCCCCATCCGTGTCCGTGTCCGGAATGCCGCAACCACAAGCACCAGGCGATGTTTTCAGGGGATCGGTGGGGCATCCATCGATGCAATCGGCCACTCCATCGCCATCACTATCCGTGTCAGCCACACCGCAGCCGCAAGCGCCAGGGTCCAGCTTGTTCGGATCATCCGGGCAAGCATCACCACTGATGGTCACATATCCCACGGGCTGTTCACACGCAAGAATGGCATCGGTATCCGTGCCTACTCCATCGCCATCCGCGTCGGCATACCAAATGGTCGCTTGTTCGATCACCAACGTGGCCGTTGTACTGTACGCAGGGCAGCCTCCGCTGGCCTCAAAGCTGTATGTGGCCGTATGCTGTCCCGGCGCACTGGCATGTACATCCACCTCACCGGTCACCGGGTCGATCACTAGGCCCGTGCTTCCCTCAAATGCTCCACCAGCCGTACCCGAGATGGATACTTGGGCAACAGCCGTTGTGCTGCAGATCGGGCTTCCAGGGTAGGAAATGGAAGCCGATGGCGATGGTGTGATGGTGGCATTTAGCGCAGCCGTCGTACTTCCGCAGCCGTTGGAAACCGTCAATGAATACACGCCGGAAGCAGCCCCTTGAACCGTTACGGACAGGCTATGTGGATCCGGCAGGAACGTTCCCGCCCCTTCCCAGAGGTAAATGAACGGACCTGTTCCATCAACTACCGCCGTCAAGTGCAGCTCTTCAGTTGAACAGATCGGTTCATCGCTCTGTATCGAGGCAATGGTGGGCGAAATGCATATCGATGTACCCATGCATTCGCAATCCGCCGTCACCACATCGTTCGCCGTGTTCGGGTCGCCATCATCGCAGGCATCGCCGATGTTCGCCTGCAGCACGGGGCAGTCATAGACCACCGTGCCAACGCATTCGCAATCCGCCGTTACCACATCGTTCGCCGTGTTCGGGTCACCGTCATCGCAGGCATCGCCGATGTTCGCCTGCAGCACGGGGCAATCGTAGACCACCGTGCCAACGCATTCGCAATCCGCGGTGACCACATCGTTCGCCGTGTTCGGATCGCCGTCATCGCAGGCATCACCGATGTTCGCCTGCAGCACGGGGCAATCGTAGACCACCGTGCCAACGCATTCGC
>JBIQMI010000047.1:0-352 GCA_044463585.1 Cryomorphaceae bacterium | reverse complement strand
CAGGCATCACCGATGTTCGCCTGCAGCACGGGGCAATCGTAGACCACCGTGCCAATGCATTCGCAGTCCGCCGTGATCACATCGTTCGCCGTGTTCGGGTCACCGTCATCGCAGGCATCACCGATGTTCGCTTGCAGCACGGGGCAATGGTAGACCACCGTGCCTACGCATTCGCAGTCCGCCGTCACCACATCGTTCGCCGTGTTCGGGTCACCGTCATCGCAGGCATCGCCGATGTTCGCCTGCAGCACGGGGCAGTCATAGACCACCGTGCCAACGCATTCGCAATCCGCCGTTACCACATCGTTCGCCGTGTTCGGGTCACCGTCATCGCAGGCATCGCCGATGTTCG
>JBIQMI010000046.1:0-17296 GCA_044463585.1 Cryomorphaceae bacterium | reverse complement strand
GCTACATACTGGACCGCGCCGCTGAACTGGAGCGGTCCGTGGCGATCAACCTCAGCCTGGGCGACTACTACGGCAGCCACGATGGGCTTGATCCCGCCGCGCTGATGATCGACCAAATGCTGAACGCTGCGCCGGGCCGCGTGCTGGTATGCGCCGCGGGCAACAGCGGCAACCTGCCGGCCTACCACCTGCGCACCGAGGTGGGCGCCGACACATCGTTCACCTGGTTCGGCTACAACCCGTACAGCGCACTGGGCATGGCCGCCGTGTACTTCGACCTGTGGGCCGACACGGCGGATTTTTCGCAGGTGCGCTTCAGCGTAGGCGCCAACCGCCCCTCGGGCAGTTACGCGCAGCGCGGGCAGCTACCCTTCCGCGATATCCAGAGTTGCTTGGGGCAGGAAGTTGTGGACACGCTGTGGTCATTCTCCGGCAACCGGCTGGGTACGGTGCACACCCTGGCCCAGCTGCGCGGCGGGCAATACCACTTGGAGGTCTTTCTGCCCGAGCCGGACAGCGCCTCGCTCCGCTTCAGTTTCAGCACTACGGGCCAAGGCCGTTTCGATGCGTGGTCATCGGACATTTTCGGCACCTCGAAAATGATCACCGCCATACCGGACAGCGCCACGTGGCCGCCGATCGCGCGCTACGTGATGCCCGACAACGAGCAGTGCATCGTGGACTCGTGGGCCTGCAGCGCGAACGTGATCACCGTGGGCAATTTCTACAACCAGCAGGTGTACACGGATATTTCCGGCGTGGTGCGCGACCTGGGGCAAACGCCGGGGGCCATCAGTGTGAACAGCAGCCGCGGGCCGTCCCGTACCGGGCTGCTGAAACCCGATGTATCGGCCCCGGCGGACGTCACCTTCGGGGCGGGCCCGTATTTCATGCTGGACATGTTGCTGGCGCAAGGGCAGGAAAAATTGATCGACAGTCTGCATATGCGCAACGGCGGCACCTCCATCGCATCGCCGGTGGTGGCGGGCACGGCGGCCCTGCTGCTGCAGAAATGCCCGCGCGCCACCCATGCCGAGGTGCGCGACGCCATTGTGGCCTCGGCCATGGCGGACAGCTTCACCGGTGCGGTGCCGAACATCAGCTACGGCCACGGCAAGGTGAGCGCCTACGGGGCCCTGGTGGCCGCAGGGCCGGCCATTCCGTTCGCGCTCTCCGGGCCATTGTGCACGGGCGACAGCGTGCTGGTGGACGGTCCGGCCGGCATGGCGCATTATGCATGGAGCACCGGTGACACCCTGCCCGCCGTATGGAGCGCGGGCGGTGCCCTGCAACTGTGGGTGGAGGGCATGAACGGCTGCCAAGCGCGCAGCGACACGCTTTTCCTGCAGCCGCAGCCCCTGCCCGTGCCGGTGATCGCCGTGGACGGCGTGCAGTTGGCCAGCAGCCCGGCCGCTTCCTATCAATGGTATTTTGAAGGCAGCGCCATCGATGGGGCCACGGGGCAGGAATACACGGCGGAAGTGAACGGTGCCTATGCGGTGGAAGTGACGGACAGCGCCGGATGCACGGGGCGTTCGGCGGACGTGCTGGTGCTGAGCGTGGGCGTGGGAACACCGGCCCAAGGGCCATACGCGCTCTGGCCCAGTCCGGTGCAGGATGTGCTGCACATCAGCGGCCCTGGGCTGGTGGCCGGTGGGCGGTATGAGATCAACGATGCTACCGGCCGAATGGTGGGCCAGGGGACGTGGACAGCCGGTGCGGGCATAACCGTGCAAGGCTTACCGGCCGGTGCGTACCTGCTGCGGTTCCCCGGGGGAACAATGCCGGGGTTCCGTTTTGTAAAGCAGTAGTAGCGGTGGAGGAATGTCAGGCCACATATCCGTTCGTGCTTTCGGGGGGCGGTGTGCGCGGCGCCGCGCATTTGGGCGTGCTGCGCGCCTTCCGCGATGCGGGGGTACGTCCATCGGCCATATCAGGCACCAGTGCCGGGGCCTTGGCCGGGGCATTGCTCGCCGATGGACGGAGCCCCGAGGAAGTGCTGGCCTTGGTGGAGCCGGAGCTGAAGCGGTCGCGTCTGTTGCGCCGGGGCGGCTTGGCCTCGCGCCGGATCGAGGAGTTCCTGCGCGGCGAATTGCAGCATCGCTACTTCGAGGAATTGCCGTTGCCGCTGCATGTTTCGGCCACCAACCTGGAGCAGGGCGGGCAGCAGGTGTTCAGCAGCGGCGAATTGGTGCCCGCGCTCATGGCCTCCTGCGCCATTCCCTTGGTATTCCCGGCGGTGCAGGTGAACGGCACCTACTATGTGGACGGCGGGATCAGCAACAACCTGCCGGTGGAGCCGTTCGCCGCCGTGCGCGACCAGGTGATCGCGGTGAACGTGAACCCGCTGCCGCCGTTCCGTCCGGGAAGGCGCAGCATTCTGCGCACCATGGACCGCATCTGGCATTTGAATTTCCGCGAGATGGTGCTGCGCTCGGCCCAAGGCTGCCGCCTTTTCGTGGAACCGCCCGCACTCTCCGCCTTCAACATGTTCGACCTGGGAAAGATGGCGGCGATCGAACAGATCGGCCACGCTTGGGGCATGGGCCTGTTGCAGGGTGGCGCCCTCAGCGCACCGGGAACACCTGCTCCCCGTTGATGAAGGTGGCCTGCACGCGGGCCTTCAGCAACTGCTCCGGGCTTACGGAAAGCAGCTCACGGTCCACCACGGTGAAATCCGCCTTCTTGCCCGGCTCCAACGTGCCGAGGTCGGCCTCGGTGAAGGTGGCCAGCGCATTCCACGCGGTGATCCCGCGCATGGCCTCCTCACGGTCCAGGGCATCCTTCATCTGGAAACCGCCTTCCGGCCGGCCCTCGGCATCCTTGCGCACCACGGCGGTGTAGAACGTTTGCAGCGGGTCGATGGCCTCCACCGGGAAATCGGTGCCCAGCGCGATCATGCCGTTCTGCCGCATCAGCCGCTTCAGCGCGTAGGCGTTGGCCAGCCGCGCGGCACCGAGCCGGTCGCCGGCCCAGGCCATATCGCTGGTGGCATGCACGGGCTGCATGCTGGGGATCACGTTGTAGCGGGCGAAGAGTGGCATGTCGGCGGTGTCCACCACCTGGGCGTGCTCCACGCGCCAGCGCAGGTCGTTGGTGCCGCCCAGCACTTCGCCGTACACGCCCAGCAACAGGCGGTTGGCACTGTCGCCAATGCAATGCGCCGCCATTTGGAAGCCGTTGCGGCGGCACCATTGGGCCACTTCAACGAAGTGCTGGCGCGGTGCCAGTTGCAGGCCGTGCCCGGCGGAAGGGTCATCGTTGTACGGCTTTAGCAGCAGGGCCCCGCGCGAGCCCAAGGCGCCGTCCACGTACGATTTCACGGCGCGCACGATCAGCCGTTCCCCCAGAAAAGGGCCGGAGCTGAACTGGGCCAGGTTGGTGCTGTCGTCCGCCAGCATGGCGTACACCCTGATCTTCAGCGAGCCATCGGCCTGCATGCGTTTCAGCAGTTCGATGGTGCCTGCATCGAGGCCTGCGTCGCACACCATGGTGAGGCCGGCGGCCAGGCAGGCGTCCTGGGCATCGAGCAGCGCTTTGCGCTTGGTGGCATTGTCCGCATCGTTGAAGATCGTTTGGAACACGGAGACCGCATTATCGAGCAGCAGCCCGGTGAGCTGGCCGTTGTGCTTCGCGAGCAGCCCGCCGGCGATGTTGCTTTCGGCGGTCAGGCTGGCATGGTCCAGGGCCTTTTGGTTCACGATGGCGGCGTGGCCGTCCACGCGCTGCAGCAGCACCGGCCGGTCGGGGAACAGGATGTCGAGGCTGTCCTTGGTGGGGTAGGCCCCGCCGGGCCAGCGGTTCTGGTCCCAGCCGCGCCCGAGGATCCAGCCGTTGCCGGGGTTGGCCTCGGCGTGGCGGCGCAGGCGCTGCAGCACTTCGCCCCAATTGGCGGTGTTGGCGAGGTTCACCTTCTGCCGGTTCAGGCCATAGCCCAGGAAATGCGCGTGGCCATCGATGAAGCCGGGATAGATGGCCTTGGTGCCGGCATCGTACACCACCGGCGCGCGGTAGCGGTTCAGGATCTCGAAATCGGGGCCCATCTCCAGGATGCGCCCGTCCTTGATGGCCATGGCCTTGTAGGTGGTGCCCTGGCCGTCCATGGTAAAGATCTGCGCATTGCGCACGATGAGGTCGGCCTTTTTGTTGCGGTATGCGCAGGAAGCGAGCAGCAGCAAGGCGACCAAGGCGGTGATCGATCGGTTCATTTTCCAGGCGGGAACAAGGCCCTCGGTTTCATTGGCCGAACAAGAAGAAGGAAGGCCAAGGTATAAAACGGCAGCAGCGGCACCCGATAGCGCATCACGGCGCCCACCACCGGGGTGGTCCAGCCGATCAGCAGGGCCAAGGCCAGCACAAAACAGAGGCAGAAGAGGAACAGCGGCAGATCCACTTGCCGCCACGGTTTGCGCCAGATCACCGCAATGGGGACCATGGCCAGCAGCACAAGGTTTTCCAGGGCCCCCACCAGGCCCATGGCGCCGAGGCCCCAAGTAAGCAAGGGCGAAATGAAGCTGAGGAAAAGGGCATGGGGAATACTGCGGACCAAGCCCCAAAAGCCCGGTTCCATGGCGGTGGTGGGCACGAAGCTTCCGGCACCGATCTCGGCCACCAGGCCCAACATATCGCGCTGCTTCTGCTGGATGGCCGCCACCACATCGGCACCGGGCCACAGCCAGGGCAGCGCCACCACGGCGGCAGCGCACAAGCCGTACAGCGCCGCGAACACCGGAATGGGCCTACTGCCGCTGCGGCGGCACCACCACAGCGCGGCCAGGCCCGGCAACATGCAGGCCAGCACGTATGATTTCAGGCTTAGCTGCACCAACAGGCCCAGCAATAGCCAAAGCCAACCGTGCCACGGCAACGGGCCTTGCATCCGCCGGAACAGTTGCTGCAAAAAGAGGCCGAGGCCGAAGAGCAACAGGGCTTCCTTGATCGGCGCGCTGCCCCAGAAAAGCATGCTGGGCCACAGGAAAAGGCCGGCGGCCCAGATATTTTCGGAACCGCCCGTGCTTGGGGAGAAGGTCTTGTAGAGCGCCACAAGGCCTGTAAGCGAGAGGAAGGAGGCGAACACCGTGTGCACATGGTACACGCCGAAGGAGAAGATCCGCACCAGGGCGCTGAAGCGGATCATGGTGTGGGCATCGTTGTAGTAACCGGTTTCGTAGCGCCGGTACCAATTGTTCATCACCGAGTAATAGTGCTGGTCGAAATTGGGCGTATCGTTGCCGATGCCGGTGATCATGCGCAGGTAGTCCAAGGGATGGGCCTTCAGCGCACCGAACATCACATTGCCATCGTCGAAGAACTTGAAGATGTCGGCCGTGGTGCGATCGGGGTAGTGGTAGGTATAGACCCACCATACACCGGTGCCTGCCGCCACCTTCAGCAAAAATACCGCGCCAATGGCCTTGCGGCCCAGGCCGGGAGCGCGGAAGAAGGGGAGACGCCCGATGAGGTAGAGGAAGAGGGCGATGTAGCCGCAGGTGAGCACGAGGCCGGCCATGGTGGCCAAAGGTAGGCGGGCGGAATGCCTGTTCCCGTAGCGCAGTGCCGGATGGACGGCCTCTACTTTTGTGCCGGGCATGGAGGGAAGGGGAGAACTGAAGCGCGGCTGGATCCTGGCGGCCTTGATGTTGACCATGGCCCTGGCGGCCATGGACACCACCATCGTTTCCACGGTGATCCCGCCCATTGTGTCGGACCTCGGCGGCTTCAGCAAGATCTCCTGGGTCTTTTCCATCTACCTGCTGGCCCAAACGGTCACCATTCCGCTGTACGGCAAACTGGCCGACCTCTTCGGGCGCAAACGGGTGCTGATCATCGGCATCGTGATCTTCCTGGTGGGCTCGGCCACCAGCGCGGCCGCATGGGACATCGGCTCGTTGATCGCCTTCCGCGGGCTGCAGGGGCTGGGCGCGGGCTCCATCATGGCCACGGTGAACACCATCGCCGGCGACATCTACTCGGTGGAGGAACGCGCCCGCATCCAGGGTTACCTCTCCAGCATCTGGGGCATCAGCGCCATTGTGGGGCCTGCGCTGGGCGGCGCCTTGGCCGAGTACGCGCATTGGCGCTGGATCTTCCTGATCAACCTGCCCATCGGCGCGGTGTCGATCTGGTTCCTCGTGGCCTTTTTCAAGGAAAAAGTGGTGGTGGTGCAGCACAAGATCGACTACCTGGGCGCGGCACTGATCATCGCCGGGCTGTCGCTGTTCTTCATCCTGTTGCTGGAAGGGGGCCAAAGCTGGCCGTGGCTTTCGTGGCAAACGGCGCTGCTGCTGGCCGAGGTGGCGGTGCTGGCGGTGTGGGCCTACCGGGTGGAGAACGCCACCGTGGATGCGATCCTGCCCACGTGGGTGTGGCGCAACCGCACATTGGCCTTCACCAACCTCACCGTTGCAGGGCTGGGCATCACCATGATGGGCCCGGAAACCTTCCTGCCCACGTTCACCCAGGCGTCCTTGGGCATCGGCGTCATCGCATCGGGCTTCATCCTCGCCAGCATGAGCATCGGCTGGCCCACGGCCTCGGCATTTTCGGGCCGCTTGTACCTGCGCATCGGTTTCCGCGAAACTTCCATGATCGGCGCGGCCCTGGTGCTGGTGGCCTCGGTGGGCTTTTTATTGATGCCGCGCCCGCAGCCGGTGTACCTGCTGGTGCTGGACCAGGTGCTGGTCGGCGCCGGTTTCGGCCTGCTGTCCACGCCATCGATCGTGGGCATACAGTCCATGGTGGATTGGCGCCAGCGCGGCGTGGTCACCGGCGCCAACGTGTTCACCCGCAACTTGGGGCAGGCGCTGGGCGCGGCCATCATGGGGGCCATCTTCAACAACTCGCTCCAGCACCAACTGCTCCAAGCACCGAAAGGCCTGCCGGCCAGCACCAGTGACATCCTGCACATCATGCAGGATCCCGGCCTCGACCTGGGTGCGCGGGCATTCCTCGCCGGGGCCATCAACACGGCCATGCAGCACGTGTACTGGGGCATGGTGCTGTTCATCCTGCTCACGTTCTGGTGCCTGTACGCCATTCCGCACCGCGATCCCGCCGACCGCAGCCTGATCAAATTGCCGCCGCGCTAGCGCGAATGTTGCGGTCCCCGCGGGATATTCACCGGCAATCCCGTCCTTTGCGGCCCGAATGCCCATGGGCGAATGACGCGGACCGAGCTCATCAACATCATCAAGCGCAAGCGCAGCCTGCTGTGCGTGGGGCTGGACACCGAACTGCACCGCCTGCCCCGCCGTTTCAGCGACCAGCACGACGGCGTGCGCGCCTTCAACCACGCGGTGGTGCAGGCCACGCACGACCTGGCCGTGGCCTACAAGCTGAACCTCGCCTTCTATGAGGCCAACGGCGCGGCCGGCTGGCGCGACCTTGAGAGCACGGTGGCGTACATCCGCAGCGTGGGCAACTGCCTGATCATCGCCGACGCCAAGCGCGGCGACATCGGCAACACCGCGCGCAAGTATGCCGAGGCCTTTTTCGACCACCTCGATTTCGATGCCGTTACCGTAGCGCCCTACATGGGCAGCGACAGCATCACCCCCTTTCTGGGCCGGCCGGGCAAATGGGCCATCGTGCTTGCCGTTACCAGCAACGAGGGCGCCATGGATTTCCAGTTCCTGCCCGTGGAGGACGGCCAGCAGGTGCTTTTCGAGCGGGTGATGCAGCGCATGGCGCAATTGGGCGGGCCGGATGAACTGATGTTCGTGGCCGGCGCCACGCGCCCGGAATTGCTGGAGAAAGCAAGGGCCATGGCCCCGGACCATTTCTTCCTGGTACCGGGCGTAGGCGCCCAAGGCGGCGACCTGGAGGCGGTGTTGCGCGCCGGCATTACAAAGGACGCTGGCCTATTGATCAACAGCTCACGCGGCATCCTGTACGCAGGGGCGGAAGAGGAAGCCATCCCCAAGGCGCGGGAAGCAGCATTGGGCCTGCAACGCACCATGGAAAGGGCATTGCGGGGGCACGGAGTGATTTAGAGACGCGTGGGTTTTGCCGCTGAGGCGCGGGGGTTTTGCCGCGGAGGCGCGAAGGCGCGGGGGAATGCCTAGGCCGCGATGGAGGTGCCGCTGAGGCGCTGGGCGAGGGGAATGCGGAATGCCTAGGCCGCGATGGGTGCATCCACAGAGAACACAGAGGACACAGAATAATGCCTTTGCAGCGATGGGTTCGCCGCTGAGGCGCAGAGGCGCGGGGAATGCGGAATGCCTGGGCCGCGATGGGTGAATCCACAGAGAACACAGAGAACACAGAATAATGCCTGGGCCGCGATGGTTTAACCGCGGAGGCCGCGGAGAACGCTGAGCTGTAGGGCGATGGAGGGCGCGGAGAGAAATGCCTTTGCCGCGACGGGTTTGCCGCGGAGGCGCAGAGGCGCGGGGGGGATACAGAATGCCTGGCCGTGCAGGTTTGACCGCGCACACGGAGGCCAAGGGCCGACGTACGAACCTCGCGACATGCGGCGTTCTGGCTGAACCTTCGGGCCGGCGGTACGCGCCGAGGCGGTTCCTTCCATTGAAAAATTTCCTGAGCTCCAGCGCACCACGGCATTCTTTCGTCCCCGTCTCCCTCCCTCACATCCTCACTCTCCACTCGCGCTATCTTGTTACCCATCCAATGCCGAAAAACACGTCATGGAAGGGAACAGCGCACTTTACAGCGTGGCCGAAGGACCAAGCTTGGCAACAGACCGCTTGTTGGACCCCGCGTTCCCGTACGGGGAGGACCTCCTTCAGTTCATCTGGGAAGCAGGCTTGTATGACCCAACAGGGCTGCGCACCACCGATGGCGAGCGGTTGGAAGTGATCGAAGCGGGGCGGATCCAGCCCAATGCGGGCCCCGACCTGAATGGTGCGTTGGTGCGGATCGGTGGGCAAACATGGGCCGGCAACGTGGAGGTGCACCTGCGCACGAGCGACTGGAACCTGCACGGCCACCAGCATGACCCCGCCTACAACAACGTGGTGTTGCACACGGTGTACCTCCACGATGGCGAGGCGCGCACCACCGATGGACGCTGTCCGCCCACGGTGGAGCTGCGGGGCCGGATAAACGAACACAACCTGCACCTGCACCAGCAATTGATGGAAAGTCGAGCGCCGGTACCCTGCGCGCCCGACCTGCACCGCGTGGAGGCCGCCCGCATCAACCTATGGCTCGAGCGGCTGCTGGTGGAACGGCTGGAGCAGAAGACCGCCGCCGTGGACGAGGTTTTCCGGAAAACCGGCAATGATCCTTCCGCAACGCTGCACCACCTGCTGCTCACCGCCCTGGGCGCGAAAACCAACGCCGAGCCGTTTGGCATGCTGGCCTTTGCGCTGCCGCTGAAACTGTTGCTGAAATACAGCGACGATCCCCTGCGCACGGAAGCCCTGTTGTTCGGGCAGGCCGGTTTCCTGCAAGCCAATTTCATCGATGGACATCCGCGGCGGTTACAGCAGGAATACCAATGGCTGGCCGCCATGCACAAGCTGCGCCCGGTGCCGGTGGCCGCTTGGAATTTCGGGCGGTTGCGCCCGCCCAACTTCCCAACGCTGCGCCTGGCGCAATGGGCGGCCGTGCTCTCGCGCCACCCGGATGTGCTGCACGAACTCACCGTGCACGACGACCTTGCCGCTGTGCGGGCGCTGCTGGAAGTGGAAGCCGGCGCATACTGGCAAGAGCGCTACCGCTTCGACCAGCCTTCGGCGCCGCGCACCAAGCGCTTGGGCCGCTCCACCGCCGACGGCCTGATCATCAACGCCGTGGTGCCCTACCTCTTCGCCATGGGCCGCGTACGCGGCCACCAACCCTGGATGGACCGCGCCCTGCGCCTGATGGAACAGCTGCCCCCCGAAGTGAACAACATCAGCCGCCTCTGGCAAAGCCTCGGCATAAAAGCAGAAAACGCCGGCCAAGGCCAAGCCCTGATCGAACTGAAAAACCGCTGGTGCGCCGAAAAACGCTGCCTGGAATGCGCGATCGGTGCGAGGTTGCATCGGGTGGGGTAGGTTTTGCTTTTTTGTTGTCCTATGCTTTTTTGTTGTCCTATGCTTGTTGTCTTATGTCCTATGCTTGGTGTCCTATATCCTATGCGGTGCGAAAGCCGCTCCCGGCATTTCGCATAAGGCATAAGACAGTCCGCATAAGACATTCCCGCTTAAGACATAAGACAGTCAGCATAAGACAGTCCCGCACAATCAGCATAAGACATTCCCCAGCCGCATTAACTTGCACCCCTCATCATGATCGCCCGGGTCAAAACATATTTCGAGCGCCAGGCCTTTGGCGTTTGCGAGTGGTGGGCCCACAAGCTCAATATCAAGACCGAGCAGGTGCGGCTCAGCTTCATCTACCTCAGCTTCGTTACCGTTGGCCTTAACGTGGTGGCCTACTTAGTGATGGCCTTCGTGCTGCAGCACAAGGAGCGCATCAAGCATCCGTTCGCCAAGCGGAGCACCGTGTGGGAAATGTGACCCGCATGACCAACAACGACATCCTCAAGAAGCTGCGCGTGGCCCTCAAGCTCCGCGATACCGACATCGTGAAGATCCTCGCGCTGGTGGACTTCCGCATGACCACCGCGCAGGTGAACGACCTCTTCCGCAAGGAGGACCATCCCAAGTACGTGGCGGCCGGGGACCAAGTGCTGCGCAATTTCCTGAACGGGTTGGTGATCTACATGCGCGGGCCGGCCCAGGCGCCCACCGCAAAGCAGGGCCAGGACGCCGGCCGGAAGGGCGGGGCGTGAAAAGCGCGGATCAAGCGCGGGCCAGGCGCCCCGCCCGGAAGAAGCTCAAATAGCTCATCAGGCCGCTGAAGGCGATGAGGTACAGCGGCCAAAGCAGGTGCAGCCAAGAGAATTGGAAGAGAATGCTGATGGAAGTGAGCGACCACGCGCTGAAGGTGATCAGCCAGGCCGAGGTGCGGTGCCCCGCCGGGTCCCTGTAGGCCCGTTCGATCATTGGGATGGCCACCAGCAGGTCCGCCAATATGGCCAGCACCGTGGTGATCCATGGGTCCTTGAACAGGAAGAACACGGCCATGCAGGCAAAACCGGCCACTAAGCAAAGCACATCGCCCTTGCCGCGCGAGTAATTGCCGGTCCACAGGCCGGTGAGGCCGATGAGCAGGCAACCCGTGGCGGAGAGCAGCACGCTCAGCACGTTCCAGCTCCACGACCAGGCCTGGGCCTGCAATTGCGCCAGCACGCTAATGCCCATCAGCATGGACCAGCCGATCCACGAAAGCATCACGGCCTTCATGCGCCCCAAGGCCACGCGCCGCACCATGCGGTACTGCGCCAGCACCACCAGTGCGTAGGCCGCAACCTTGGTCAACCAGGCCATGGCGATCGAAAGGTCGGCACCCATCGGGGCGCGAAACTAGCGGTGGGGCGAGTTTTCAATTTGCCAATTTGCCAAAGTGCCAATTCGCCAAAGTGCCAAGTTGCCAATTCGCCACTTTGCCAATGGGCATCCTGATCGGCTGTTCCTACCTTTCCACGCTCCATGCAAGCCTTGCCCGAGTTGCGCACCGTTACCGTTATGCGGTACATCATGCCGTTGCGCGAAGGCGGTTCGCTGCCGGCGCTGGCCGAGGCCGGCGATGGATTCCGTTACGTGCTCAAGTTCCGCGGCACCGGCCATGGACCCAAGGCTTTGATCCCGGAATTGATCGGCGGCGAGATCGCGCGGGCGCTCGGCCTGCGCGTGCCGGAACTGGTGTTCGCCGAATTGGATGAGGCCTTCGGGCGCACCGAAGGCGATGAGGAGATCCAGGACCTGCTCAAGGCCAGCGCGGGATTGAACCTGGCCCTGCACTTCCTGGCGGGCGCCATCACCTTCGACCCCGCCGTTACCACGGTGGATCCGTTGCTGGCCTCGCAGGTCGTGTGGCTCGATGCGCTGCTCACCAACATCGACCGCACCGTGAAGAACACCAACATGCTGGTGTGGCAGAAGGACCTCTGGCTGATCGACCACGGCTCGTGCCTGTACTTCCAGCACAGCTGGGACCATTGGGAAAAACACGCCACCGGGCCGTTCCCGCTCATCAAGGACCACGTGCTGCTGCCGCAGGCAGCGATGCTGGCGGAAGTGGATGCGGATTACGCGCGGCGGCTCACGCCCCAGGTGCTCGCCCACATCGTGGGCCTGGTGCCCGATACGTGGCTGCAATGGCCGGGCGGTGGGCTGTCACCGGCCGATCGGCGTGCCGTTTACCTGGAGTTCCTGCTGCGCCGCCTGTCATCGTCCGCCGCATTCACCAAAGAAGCTCAAGATGCACGGGCGGCACTTGTTTGAATACGCCCTGGTACGGGTATTCCCGGTGCTCGAGCGCGGTGAGTTCCTCAATGTGGGCGTGATCGTTTTCAGCAAGCGCGCGAACTTCATCCGGGCGTGCATCAAAGTGGACACCGGGCGGCTCAAGGCTTTCCGCTGCGATGTTGACCTGGAGCAATTGGAGCACAATTTGGCCAGCTTCCGGCGCATTGCCCACGGCGAGGCCGATGCCGGCCCCATAGCGCGCCTCGAACCCGCCGAACGCTTCCGCTGGCTCACCGCGGAGCGCAGCACGGCCATCCAAACCTCCCGGCCGCACGCGGGGCTCAGCCCCGATCTGGAAGCCACCACCGATCGCTTGTTCAGCGAACTGGTGCTGTAGGCAGCGAGATGTGAAGTCCAGTGCGCATCAGCTTCCATTAGCCGGGCCTTCGGCCCCTTGTACAGAACCGCGGATACACACGGATAATTGCGCGTGGCTTCGCTGCGGACGCGCGAGGTAGGCGTTGGCAAATTGGCGAATTGGCACTTTGGCGAATTGCATTGGCCGGGCCTTCGGCCCTTTGAATAAGAACCACGGATTCACACGGATACACACGGATAATTTCATGTGGCTTCGCCGGAGGTGGGCGAGGTAGGCATTGGCAAATTGGCGAATTGGCGCTTTGGCGAATTGCATTGGCCGGGCCTTCGGCCCTATGAACAGAACCACGGATTCACACGGATGCACACTGATAATTGCGCGGCTCCGCCGCGGACGCGCAGGGTAGCCGTTGGCCAATTGGCCATTTGGCGAATTTTTGGCGAATTGCATGCGCGGGTGCAGGGTCCTAGCAGGTGACCCCCAGCGAACGGCAGGCGGGAACCCACCCCGTAGCGGGTCGCAGAAACCGAAAAATGCCACGTGGCCACACCACGGACCAAGCTAGAAGCTGGAAGTTAAAAGCTGGAAGCTGGAAGCACGCCCCTCCTCCAGAATTTCAAGCCCCGGCAATTCGGCTCGTGGGTGCCTTGGCACATTGGCAATTGGCAAATTGCATAGGCCGGGGCCTTCGGCCCTTTGTGCAGAACCACGGATACACACGGATGCGCACGGATAATTCCGCGTGGCTTCGCCGATGAACAAGCTAGCAGCTATAAGCTAAAAGCCAGGAGCTAAAGGCTAGCAGTTAACGGCTAGCAGCCAAAATCTTGCACCGTCCATCGGCATTCAAGCCTTGGCAACTTGGCATTTTGGCAAATTCCATTAAACTGCCACGTGGCCACACCACCAGCCAAGCCAGCAGCTAGCGGCTATCAGCTAAAAGCTCTCCGCCCTTGGCAATTTGGCGAATTGGCACCTTGGCAAATTGCTCCGGTCGGGCATCATTCTCCACAACCGAGCGTGGAGGTGCCGGGCCAATGGCCGCACGGGCCGGGCATTCCCGCGTTGGCACGGCCTTTAGGGCATAAGCCGCAAAACCGCTGATCAAATGAACACGAAGAGTTTGGAGGATTGCATGCAAGCCTGCGAGGCTTGCGCCACGGCCTGCGAGCAATGCGCAACCGCCTGCCTGCACGAGGAGGATGTAAAGGCCATGGCCAAGTGCATACAATTGGACCGCTACTGCGCGGACATCTGCCGGATGGCCGCCGCGTGGATGGCGCGCGTGGACAGGCATACCCGGCAATTGGTGGATCGCCTGTGCATGCTTTGCGCCGAAACCTGCGAGATGTGCGCCGCCGAATGCCGCAAGCACGACATGGACCATTGCCAGCGTTGCGCGGATGCCTGCACTGAATGTGCACGCCTGTGCCGCGCCATGGCCACGCAGGCCGCGTAGGAAGGCGTTACCTGAACAAGGTGATGAAGCCGTTGTGCTCCACCTGGTCGGAGGGGTTGCACGGGTCGTCCATCGTCATGCGGTAGATGTACACCCCCATCGGTAGGCCATCGCCGTTCCACGTATCCTCGGGCGTGCTGGCGCTCCACAGGTGGTGGCCCCAGCGGTCGAACACGTCCACTTGGTAGTTCAGGTCGGGAATGTCAAGCGGCCCGGGCCAGGTGTCGTTTATGCCGTCGTTGTTCGGAGTGAAGGCATTCGGCAGGAAGGCCGTGGGCGCGGTGCGCACATCGATGCGCACGCTGGCCGTGTCGTCGCAGCGGTTGGGCTGTGTGCTGTAGAAGGTGAAATCGTATTCGCCGTACCGCTCAAGGTCCACGGTGTTGAAGCCGCGGCATTGATTCAGCACCAAGCGGTCGCCCACGAAGAAGGCGCATGAATCGGATGCACTGTCGAAATGCACTTGGATGCCGGGCGTGCAGGGCACCTGTTCGGCGGTGAAGATGGCCGGCAGGCGCGGCCGCACGTACACGCTGTCCAGCACCGGTATATCGCCGCAGCCGTCTGCACTGAAGCTCTGCAGGCTGATCGGTTGCCAGAAGGGCTCATCGAAAACGATGGTCGGATATTCCTCGTTGCTGAAGCCGTTGTTTCCCCAGCGCCACACCAGCGAATCGGCGTTGGAGGTGAGCAGGATGGCCGTGCCCGGCGCCCCGATGCACAGGGTGTCCGGCGCATGGAAGGTGGAGGTGGGCGGCGTAAGCATGGTGAGGAATGCGCTGGCCGTGTTGGTGCAGCCGATCACCGTATCGATCGCGATCAGGTCGATCTGGCCCACCGTGCCGGGCACCACTTGGAACGATTGCGTGGAATCGCCCGTGCTCCAGATCCATACATCGGGGCTGAAGCCCCATGAGCCGTTTGCCGAAAGCACCGGCGGATCGGCCGGGCAATAGGTGGTGGCCCCGCCGATGCCCACGCCCGGCTCGCCCAGGTTGGCGTGCAGCCACGAGGGGCACGGCCCACCGGTGATCTGCACTTCGTACACACCCGGCCCCAGGCCGGTACGGGTCAGGTTCGTGTTGTTCGGTTCGTCCAGCCATTGCCAGGTGTAGGGCCCGCTGTTCAGGGTAAGGGTGACCGTGCCGTCGTTGTTGCCCGCGCAGCTGATGTTGGTGGTGGTAAGCGTGCCCAAGGGCTGCACCACGGGCACCGGTATGAGGGTGTCGATCTGCGTGTAGCAGCCCGTGGTGTCCACCACCACCACCGTGTAGTTTCCTGCGGCGAGGCCGGTGGCCTGCGGGCCGGTGTTCGCGGGGTCATGCGGCCAGGCATAGAAGTATTGGCTGGGCACATTGGGCACCACGGTTATGGAGCCGTCCTGCGTATCGGGGCAGGTGGGCGGCACGATCACAACAGAAACATCGCAGGGCTGCTGGGCGCTCAATGGGGCGAACAGCAGCACGGCCAAGGCGAGGATGAGGGAACGCATCACGGCCTGGGGTAGGGCCGCTCCGGGGTTTGGGGCTTGGATCATGCTGGGGTAGGGCCGGCTACTTCTTCAATACCTCGGGCATCTTCTGCTTGAAGCGTTCCAGCCTCGGCAATGATACGTTACGTATGTACGGGTTGCCCGGATTCCGGGCCGCGTAATTCTGGTGGTAATCCTCCGCAGGCCAGAATTTGGTGAACGGTGAAACTTCCGTCACCACGGGCCTGCTGTACTGGCCCGAGGCATCAACGGCCTTTATCGCTTGCTCGATCACCGCCTTTTCCTCCGGGGTGGAGTAAAATGCGATCGACCGGTATTGGGGGCCGGCGTCCGGGCCTTGGCGGCTTGGCGTGGTGGGGTCTTGGCTGGCGAAGAAAACATCCACCAGGGTCTTGAAGTCCACTTCCTTCGGATCGTAGTGCACCTCCACGGCCTCGGCATGGCCGGTAAGCCCGGCGCCCACCTGTTCGTAAGTGGGGTCCGGTTCCTCGCCCCCGGCATAGCCGTTGATCACGCGCTTCACACCTTTCACATGCTGGAAGATCTCCTCGGCGCACCAGAAGCAGCCTTCTGCAAAGTGGGCGGTCTCCAATCCTTCTAGGCTGGTTTGTTCCATGGCAATTTCGTTCAGCGCCGGGGCCTGCCTTCCGCCCCCGGCCCCGCATGCGTGCAGCAGCGTTGGAGCGATCAGGGCGAGCAAGGTGGTTTTTGTCGGCGTGCGCATGGCAAAGTTACTTCCCGTGCATGACGCATCCCCCCGGGCCGCGGTGGCCCCGTGGTCAGCGCGCGCGGTCCTTGTTGAACTGTTTTTTCACTTTTTTGAAATCCCGTGCGCCCGTGGCGCCCTCGCCTTCGTCCACACGCACCTTCCGCCCTTTGTAGTTGGCCGAGCGGAATTTGCGCATCGCCTCATCGAAATGGCCGCTGTCGATGTCGATGAAACTGTAGGCGTCCTTCAGCAGGATGCGGCCGAAGTGGCTGCCTTCCAGCCCGGTGATGCCGCACAGGTAGCCGAGCATCTTGCCCTTGTCGAAACCGTCCTTGGTGCCGAGGTTGATGAACATGGAGCGCATGGGCCCGTCGCTGCGGCGCGGACGGTCCATGCCGCCACGGTCGGTGTCGTCCATGCGGCTGCGGGCCGGTTTGCGGTCCTTGCTGGCCAGGTCCACGTTCAGGTCGCGCGCATCGCGGTACCGCTTCAGCAGCGGGCCGAAGGCCATGGCCAGCACGCGTCGCATCAATTCTTCCCGCGTCAGGCCCGCCAGGTCCAGCATCAGCGCGTCCATGAAATGCTGCAGCGCCTCATGGGGCTCGGTCTGCCTGATCTTCCCCACGTAGGCCAGCAACTGCCGCTCCATCACCTCATTGCCGTCGGGCACCTTCACATAGGTGAAGTGCACCTTCAGCCTACGCTCCAGGTTGTGCACCTTGTACACATCGCGCACGCCGATGATGCTGAGCGAGACGCCGCTTTTGCCGGCGCGGCCCGTGCGGCCGCTGCGGTGCGTATAGCTCTCGGGCTCGCCGGGCAGGTCGTAGTGGACCACATGGCTCACATTGCTCACATCAATGCCGCGCGCGGCCACGTCGGTGGCCACCAGCAGCTGAAGGTTCTTCGAGCGGTAGCGCGCCATTACGCGGTCGCGCTGTTGCTGGCTCAGGTCGCCGTGTATGGCGTCGGCGTTGTAGCCGTCGCGGATCAGGTT
>JBIQMI010000045.1:0-17413 GCA_044463585.1 Cryomorphaceae bacterium | reverse complement strand
ATCATCTACCGGATCATCGACGACTTGATCTTCATCTCCTACATTTTCGATTCGCGGCAAGACCCGAAGAAAATGGCGCGGTGTTTTGGGAGGCGGGAGGTACAGAAGGAATACATAGGGTGTTTAGGGATGCCTCCTGGCAAAGCCTCGGGGACGGCTTCCGCTACAAGTTCTCGGCAGTTTCGTTACTCAGTCGCCTGTGGGGCTTTTGCTGCAATCGTTCACGCGGATGTGTCGCTACCTTCACCCTTGGGAACAACATGAACTTATCCACCTGATGATGGAACGAATTGACCTTGCCTACGGTATGTTTCAGTCGCTGCTCTCTGAGGTCGGCGACTATCAGCATGCGATTTACTCCGAGGAAGACACCCGCGTGAAGGTGATTGATCGGATTTTTACAGATGTCTTAGGTTGGCCTTTTGCCGATTTCACCACTGAGGTTCGAGCGGGTAATGGTTTCATTGATTATCGATACCAGGTTAACGGCGTTAACCGTCTCATCGTGGAAGCTAAGCGCGATGGAGTTCGATTCGGGATTGATAATTCCTATTCAGGACGGGCACTAAAGTTGTCTGGGCCGGTACTGAACAAGAAGGCAGTGAAGGATGGTCTTGAACAAGCAATAGGATATGCCGCGCATAAGGGGGTCGAGCTGGCTTGCCTTACCAATGGACACGAATGGCTCGTCTTCCGCGCGAACCGAATGGGTGATGGGAAGGATGTCTTGGATGGGTTCGCCGTTGTTTTCAGCAGCCTCGATGAGGTGAAGAAAGAGTTTAAGCGGTTCTACGACCTGCTTTCCCATGAAGCATTGGCGGACTTGAGGTTCCGGGCTATTTTCACAGAAGTGGAAGGAACACCAATTCGAACTCGACTATTTCAGAAGGTGGTGATTCGTGCTGACGAGAACAGGGTTGTACGAAGGGAGGAGTATGCTCATGACTTCGACAAGATCATGACAATCTATTTCGACCGGCTATCCGCTGAACATGACTCTGAAATGCTGGCACAATGCTTCGTTCGATCGGACGAAAGCGATGGTGCCGAAAAGCGACTGGGTAGAATAGCCGAAGAACTTGTCTCGAACATTCGGACCCTTGAGACCGGTCAAGCTGGTCATCTGACTAAGCTCATCGAACGAGTGCGTAGCACAGGGCGAAACGAATTTGTGGTACTCGTCGGGGGCAAAGGAGCTGGCAAGTCAACATTCGTCGACCGCTTCTTCACAATTGTGTTGCCATCCGAGCTCCGCGCAGAATGTATTATCCTTCGCGTCAACCTCGCGGAACATACCGGAGATGAACGAACAGTGATAAAATGGCTCAACTCACAGATGCGCGATATTGCTGAGCAGGTCATTTTCGGTGGCACACCGACATACGATGAGCTTCAAGGCATGTATTTCGGCGAATATAAGCGATGGCGTGAGGGCACCCATAGGAATCTGTACCAGACAAATAAAACCGAGTTCAAGATTCAGTTCGGTAAGCACATTGAAAAACGCCGAGAAGAGAATCCAGAGGAGTACTTGCGCTGGTCAATCCGTCATGCCGTTCGGTCACGAAAGAAGTTGCCATGCATAGTTTTTGACAACACCGACCATTTTCGTATTGAATTCCAAGACCGGGTATTCCAGTATGCACGGTCCATCTATGAGCAGGAGCTATGTCTTGTTATGGTTCCGATCACCGAGAAGACGAGTTGGCATCTTTCGCAACAAGGAGCTCTCGAATCCTTCAGCAACGAATCTCTCTTCTTACCTACACCAAGTCCCAAAAGGGTAATTGAGCGAAGGATTGCATATCTCGCTCGCAAGGTTCAGGAGGAGAAGTCCGGGAAGACCAAGTACTTCTTGGCACAAGGGATCAGTCTGTCCATAGCAGATATACAGTGTTACGTTGGTGTACTTCAGAGTGTCTTTTTGAGCAATCGGGCCGTAGCATCATGGATAGGCAACTTGGCCAACTTCGACGTACGCCGATGTCTCGCGTTGACCAGAGAGATTGTGACTTCGCCTCATCTAGGTTTGTCGGAAACGTTGAAGATATACGTTGACGGTAATCTGGCGGAGATGAAACCCTACAAAATCCGCCGTGCCCTAATCAACAAGAGCTACGAACACTATCCTCAAGGCAACAACAAGTTCGTTCACAACATATACAACTTGGGCCAGGTTAATGATGTGTCGCCGCTAATGGTCTTGCGTGTATTACAGCTACTGAGTGATGCCAAGAAGGAGCGCCCCGAAGATGACTCCTATTTGCGAATTTCGGAAATACTAGGCTACTTCACGGCCATGGGTATTGAGAGCGTTTTTTCTCAACGGGTGCTTGGTGAAATGCTACAACGCGGTTTGTGTTACAGCTATGATCCGACGCATTCGGATATCAAAGATGTCCAAAGAATTGAGTTGAGTCCAGCTGGCAAACAGCATCACCTTTGGGGGCTAACGGAGAATGACTACTTGTACGCGATGATGGAAGTGACCCCGGTGCGCGATGAGGCTCTCTTTAAACAAATCATACTCGAGCGAGGCTTCTCCAATATTCAGTCGCGATACACCCAGATGATTCATTTTCTCAATTATCTGCGAGAAGAGGATGCCCTTTACTGCAAAGTGCCCAATCAGCCGAACTTCCTAGGGCAGAAGAAGATTCTGGAGCGAATGGCCAGACGCACGGTCCAACTTACAACTGAGGTGGCAAAGATCCGTCGCAAGCAGAAGGCACAAAGACCGACAAGACCTGTGTGAGCGATGTGAGCGATGGATGCACTATGACTCTCTCTAATCAGCGCCAGTTGCACATCGCCTATGCCCGATACGTCTTCGCAATACGGAGACCTCTTCTTTTGTAGGCTCAGCCTTACTTTGCCCCCATACCGCCCCCAAAGGACCTGCGCCCAGTACGAGCACCACTCTCCATGGCCCTGAAGTATCCAAACCCATTACTTGATAGAGCGGATGCCATCTTCGATGCTCACGAGGTTTAGGAGTTTGGCGGGTTTGTGGACGAGAAAGAGCGAGCCTTTGTTGAACTAATCTAATCGGAGGACACCTACCCCAAGAAGCGCTTTTGGATGATCAGCGGACAATACGATGCTTGAAGGCTTTCGGGTAGAAAGGCGAAGGAGCCTCACCGCTGCCTCTCCACCTGCTCTATCACCTTCGCCAAGATCCGCTCATAGTGCTCGGCAATACGTACCGCTTCCTCGGCATCCCGGCATTCTTCGATGATGAAATCATCCGGGGATTCGCCGGTTTGCAGGTAGTGCGCGGTCTTGCGCCAAGCCGTAGCCCTTACCTCGAGTCCGTCAATCAGTTGGCCCAGGTCTAGCCCGGTGAGGCGGATGACATATTCCTTGTCGTGTTGCATTCGACGAGGTTACGCATCTTGCGGCGGAAAAGCCAGGCATCCGTATGGCCACCACCCGCAAACCATGGAATCGGGAGGAACTTCTGATCCTCCTCAACCTGTATGAGAAGATCCCCTTCGGAAAGTTCGACCAGGGCAATCCTGTTTTGATGGATGTCGCAGGGCGTATGGGGCGAACACCGGGCAGCGTGGCCATGAAGCTGAGCAATCTGGCGTCACTGGATGCGCGTTTGGCGGCACGGGGCATTAAAGGCCTGTCCGGGGCGAGTGCGCTTGACCGGCAAGTGTGGCGCGAGTTCCATGAGCAGCATGAAACCTTGGCTCCGGAAAGCGAAGGGTTATTGGCTTCGCTACTGACCGGTGATGCGGACAGCGCGATCGAGGTTCAACCGGAATCGATCACCGTGCTGCGCGTACCCCAAGGCCCCACGGAAAGCACCGCATCGGTGAAAGTGCGCCGGGGTCAGCGCTATTTCCGCCAAGCCGTGCTGAACGCATACAATGGGCGTTGCGCGGTGACAGGTCTTGCGGTTCGCGACCTGCTCATCGCGTCTCACATCATCCCATGGAACGCCGCTGAACAACACCGCCTCGACCCGCAGAACGGAATAGCCTTGAACGCACTGCATGACAAGGCTTTTGATCAAGGCTTGATAACATTTGATCCCGAATTGCGCCTCGTCTGCGGTTCAGCACTGCGCGAACACTTTGGTTCCGAGGCCGTCGATGCGGGTTTCAAGGCATATGAGGGAAAGAAGTTGACGCTGCCATTGGAGGCGAATGGACCGAACCCGGAGTTCCTTCATTGGCATCGCAGGAATCGTTTCGAAAAGTAGTCGCCCATTTCAGGGGCAGGAAACAAACCCTCAACGCGCGACTTCTCTTCACTCGAGCCCCCCACGCAGCTTCCAACTACATTCGCCGCATGGGTCTTAAACGCATCGCGTTGGCGCTTTTTGTGCTCATCGCCTCCGTGGTCATCCTGGATCAGACCAAGGCGGTATTGATCCCCTTTATGCTGGCGTTGATCGTTTGGTACATGATCCGCTTGGTGGAGATGCGGTTCAAGCGCATCACGTTCAAGGGCAAGATGCTGCCGCGTTGGTTGCGCGGCACCTTGGCTTTCGCCACCATTGCCTTGGTGCTCACCTTTTTCATCAGCCTGCTGATCTCCAACATCAACAGCGTGTCGGGCCTGTTGCCGCAATACGAGGAGAATCTTTCCGCCATGCAGGCGCGCATTGAGCAGGCCACCGGTTTGGACCTGGGTCGGCAACTCGATACCTACCGGCGCGGCATGGACCTGGGGAAGGCGCTGACACTTGTGCTGAATGCGCTGACCTCGCTGCTGGGCAACGGCACCTTGGTGCTGATCTATGTGGCCTTCATCATGCTGGAGGAAGAGCATGCGCGGGAAAAATTGGTCGGCATGCACAACGGCTCGGATGTGGAACGCACGCGGCAAATGATCGAACGCGTGGATGCTTCGCTGAGCCATTACGTTACCCTGAAAACCGGCATGAGCCTGCTCACTGGTGCGCTGAGCTACGTGGTGTTGCTCATCATCGGCGTGGACCTGGCCTTCTTCTGGGCCATGCTCATCTTCCTGCTCAACTACATCCCCACGGTGGGTTCCTTGTTGGCCACGGCCTTTCCGGCCCTGGTGGCGGCGGTGCAATTCGGTTCCTTCGGTCCGCCGCTGTGGGTGCTTGGCAGCGTGGGCGCCATCCAGCTGCTGGTGGGCAATGTGCTCGAACCGCGCCTCATGGGCAATTCGCTCAACGTAAGCCCCTTGGTGGTGCTCTTGTCCCTGGCCTTTTGGGGCTGGCTGTGGGGCATCGTGGGCATGTTCCTCTCCGTGCCCATTACCGTGGTGCTGGTGCTGGTGATGGCCCAGTTCCCAAGCACGCGCTGGGTGGCGGTTTTGCTCAGCGAGAAGGGAAGGCTGAAGGAAGAGGCTTCCTGAGGAAGCTTCGGCCCAAACAACTTACAGTTTATCCAGTTGCTCCATCAATCCGATCCTGCGCTTTAGTCGCAAACGCCAGTCGGTGACAAGGGAAGCCACCAGTTCCTGCCCGCCCAGCTTACGCAAGCGGCGCAGCAGTTTGACGGCCTGCACGTAGTCGTCCCGTTTCGGGCCGGACTTGCTGGCATAGGCTTCGGCACGTTCGGCCAGCAGGGTGGCCACCTCCTCGGGGTAATGCACCGTAAGCTCCGCCTCATAATCATCCAGCGTGCTATGGAAATACGGGATCCCGTTGGAACCTTCTTCCTTTCGGACGATGTCCATCACCACGTCCCATCGCTGCTCTGCGGCGCAGATGTTCGCAATAAGTGAACGATGCTGGTACTTGCCTGAGCGCAGGTCGCTGAGGAGCGTTTCAAAGAAAGTGGGCCATTCGCCCGCAGGCACGTGCTGGTGCAGCAGCCTGTAGAGTTCCATGCCATTGGTGTTGCTGTCCACCAGCAGGGTTCGCGCCAGGCGTACCACCTCGGGGATATCCTTGGTGAGTTGGGCTATGCGCAGCAGGTGCGGCATCCAATAGTGCTCATGCGTGGCGGGGCGGCCGTTGAGCTTGGCGTGTCCGCCCTCCACGGCGAGCCTACGGGCACGGGGCCAATCCTTGGCCTTGATGGCCGCTTCGATGGCGCTTTCGCGCACATCGCTGTGGGCCATGAAGCTTTCTTCAAGTACGGCAGCGGCTTCTTGGCCCTGGAAACGAAGGGTGAGGCCGAGCAGCGCGCTTCTTGCCGATGAACCACCGTGAACGGCATCGGCGGAGCGCTTCAGTGAGGCCATGAGCGGCACGGCTTCCGCGGCGGTGCGCACCAGTGCAGCGGCCGCAGGTTCAAGGTGGTCGTTGAAATCGTGGTCACATATGTCCTTGTCGGCCTGTAGGCGCAACACTTCGGCCAGCAGTTCCTTGCGGAAGGCTTCCTCATGATCGGCATTGGCCAATTGCTCCAGCAGCTCCATGGCCGATTCCAGGCCGCCGCCGATATCTCCATTACTGTCGTCCGCACGCTGGATGGCTTCGGTTCCAGCCTCGATCACGGCACTGATCATGGGCAGGGCGCGTTGCGGGTGGCCTTTTTGCATGAGGTTTTCGGCCTTGCCCAGCATATCGTGCAGCACGGATGCAGCCGCAAGGGTTTCGTTCCAGCCAAAAAAGCCCCCACGCCCGGCCACGGCGCGCAGGTTGGAACGCAGCAGCTTCAGGTGGTCCTTGCGGCCTTCGGTGATGGCCTGCGGTGCGCAAGCGATCAGGAAGTGTTGCCGGAATGCGGCATCGGCCATGCAGCGCTCGCGCACGTATGCACTCAACTCGTTGTGCGGCAGCCCGGCCAGGGCACGGTCCACCTGCTCGGCCACGGTGGGTTTCTTCGCTGCTTTCTTTCCCTTGCCACGCTTGGGCAGGGTGAGTTGGTCCTGCTGCAGCTCGAAGATCAAGGCCACCACATGCTTGCACACTGTGCCATCATACGGGCAGTCGCAATCGTATTCCGTGACGGCATTGCCCTTGATGCGGACACGCACGGTGTAGTCATCGCTGCCATTCACCACGGCCTCATACAGGCCAGGCTCCAATTCCTCGGGCTCGTTCACTGCACCTGACTCAAAGCACTTCAGGCCGCGTTCGAGGATCCGCTCCTCGATCACCTGCTCAAATTGGTCCAAGGAGATGTTCATGCAAAGTCGGCGCGGTCATTCAAAGCTGTTTGAGCAGGTCCATGGCACCGGGCATGGCATGGAAGACGGCCCAGGCGTAGCGGGCATAGTCGAGCGCTTCCTCTTGCGAACCGATGCTGAACAGGCCGTACTGGTCCTCGGGCGGTTCCGCGGCGAGCAGGAGGGGCATCACGTGGTGGTTGCGCGCATTGGCCTTCTTGAGCAATTCAAGCGCGTTGGCAGCGTGGCCGGCGCGGTGCTGCATCAGGGCGCGGTTGAAAAGCGTACCGCACATGTTGTCATCCTTGTAGCGGCCATCATATTCCTTGAAGCTCTCTTCATCGCCCAGGCCCGCCAGGCACAGCAGCGCGGATTGGCGCACGCCCAAGTTGTCGTTGCTGTTCGCGTCGAGGATGGTCAGCCAGGTGGCCAATGCCGTTCTAATGTCCCCTACCAGGAAGAGCGCATCGGCATAGCCGGCCATGCACATCAGGAACGAGCGCGTTTCGTGGATCAACCAGAACTGCCCTGCGTGCTTCTCCCAGAATGCTTCGTCGAAACGTTCCATTCCGAGGTCCATTCCACGTTTGAAGAGTGCGGCCTGCACGGAAGGGTGGTCCTCCCACTCCCCGAGCAGCAGAAAGGCTTCGATGCAGGAGGGGTCGATGTCGAGCGCTTGGCGGCAGAGTTCCTGGACTTCTTCCGGACCTGCGCCGCTGGCCTGCCGCACCAGCTCCTGCGCCTCATTCGCCCAGTCACTGCCTGCCGGCAGCCCGCCGAAGGTGTCAGCCCCCATTAGGGTAGCGATGATGGACTTCAGCTCCTGATCGGTTTCCGTACCATGTCCCTGCATCATTTTAATAAGCTCTTCAACGGAAGAAATGCCTTGCCCGGACCGTGATGCTTTGGGCTTGGCCGGGCGCTTGGACTTGGATTTGGAGGCTGCCTTTTTCTTGCTCATCACGCAAAGAAACTCGCAGAAATGCCCGGAACCACACGTGTTGAGAAATTGTGCGCATTGTTGGGAACCGTGCGGCCCAGCGGTGGCTTGCCCGGCGGTACCCCTCCACCGAAGCGAAGGAGCCCGCACGGCGCTGGGCCTTCCCGTCACTTCTCCCCTTCCAGCGTAACGCGCATACGGTTGTCCTCCGGGTGCCGGTCGAAGAAGAGGTGGTCGGGATCGATGACCACGGCCGATGGCTTGCGGCCCACGGTGAAGGTGAACATGTTCTCGCCGGTGTGCACTTTCACGCGCTGCTGCACCAAGGGCACGTCGTTCAGGTCCTTCTCCTTCCCGAAGGTTGGCCAGCGTTCCACGGCCAGGTCGATCCATTCATCCATCAGCACGGGCGTTCCCTTGCCCAGTGAATCGGCGTGCTCTTTCTCGGCGGTCAGTTTCATGGTCACGGTCCATGTGCTGTCGGGGTTTATCGCTCCCTTCGCCTCGATCACCTTGTTGTTGTAGAGCGTGATGTACTTGATGCCGTCCTCCAGCAGGTATTTCAGGCTGTCCGGCGTCACCTTGTCCACGGCGCTGTACCAATCCAGCGAGGTGGGCCAGGGCGGTTCGGCATAGCCGAAGCTGTCCACCAGCGAGCGGAAGGCCTTGTTGAGGCTGTCCTCGCCCAGGAACGAGCGCAGGCCGTAGAGCACCACGCTGGCCTTGTTGTAGTGGATGTAGCCCTGGTTCTCCACGTTGAGCAGCGGCTTTTCGCCGAGGCTTTCGGATCCGCGGGCGTTCTGGTACTTGTCGCCTTCGTACTTCAGGAACTTGCGCATGTGCGCCTTGCCGTATTCCTTTTCCATGACCATGAGCGCCGAGTACTGGGCCATGCTCTCGCTGAGCAGCGTGCTGCCCTGCATGGCCGCGCCGATCACTTGGTGCGCCCACCACTGGTGCCCCGTTTCGTGGGCCACCACGTAGAACACCATGTCGATGTCCTTTTCAGCCGTTAGGTCGGTGATGAAGCCGATGGCCTCGGAATAGGGCATGGTGCCGGGGAAGGCCTGCGCGAACGACGCGTAGCGCGGGAATTCGATGATGCGGGCCTGCTTTTGCCGGTAGGGGCCGAAGTTGGCGGTGAAATAATCGAGGGAGCGCTGCATGCTGTTGAGCATGCGCGGCACGTTCACGCCGTGCTCCTTCTGGTAATACACCTCCAGGTCCACATCGGGTTCCTTGCCCAACGGGTCCGTCCACGTTTCGCGGGCCACCTCGTAGCGCGCGCTCAGGAAGGAGTAGAAGTTGAGGGCCTTGTAATCGAGCTCGTAGGTGAACCAGCGCTTGCCGTCGGCGGTCCATTCCTTGCGCAGGGAGCCCGGCGCCACGGCGATCTGGTCGGGCGCTGTGCCGATGGTGGTGCGCACGTTCACCCAATCGCTGTTGCGCATGAGGTAGTTGTCCATGCGCTTAGCGGGGTCGCTGCTCAGCTTGGGCATGCGCTCGTTGGGCGGCAACTGGTGCTTGCGGCGCTTCTCGCGGTCGAGGATCTCGTTGGAGGGATCATAGCCGATGCCGGGTATGAGCTGCATGTTGTTGAGGAAGGTGCCATTGTCCACAATGGAGGTCATCTCCACGGCGTTGCTGATGCCCTTCGGCGCCCAGCCGCCCTTTGCGGTAAAGCGCAGGCTATCGCCGGGCTGCAGCGGCGGCTGCAACCGGTACATGCGCTGGTACAGGGCGCTGTCGTTGAGCAGCAGCTGCGCGCCGGGAATGTCCAATTGCAGGTCCATGTACTGGGGCAGGTTCAGCAGCAGCGTATCGATCGGCGCTTCGTGCTTGTTCTTCACGGTGATGTTCACCTCGTACTGCAGCCTGCGTTGCGCAGGGTCGAGGTCGATGTAGTAGTCGAGATCGGTGAAGTGCGGCTGGGGCAGGTTGATGTACTTGCGGTAGTTGCGTTCGTAGGCCACCTGCAACTCCTCGATCTGGTCGCTGGTGCGGTAGGTGTTCAGCACCTTGGTGTTGTACCAGCCGATGCCGGCGAGCACCACGAACACGGCGGCCATGGCCGCACCCAAGGGCCACGAGCCACGCAGACGTTGGCCAGCGGCGCGCAACCGCATGCGCATACCGGTATCGTTGCCGCGCAGCACGAAGAGGTAGCCCGCCCACAGCATAAGCGCGGCGAACACAAGCCAATAGGCCTTGAAGAAAAGCCAGTTGCCGAGGTACGGCCCGAAGCCGTTCATGTCCGAATACACCAGGCCGCTGGACCCATTGAGCCGCACCAGGTTCGATTGCACGTCAAGCGCGGTCCAAACGAAGGCATTGAGCACGAACACCAGGATGAACGCGAACCAGCCCATGTACTTGTTGTTCACCAGCACATGCACCAGCAATGACACCACGCCCCAGAATAGGCAGAAGATGAACTGCGGAACGATGAAGTAGCTGATGTACACGCCAAGTTGGATGCGGGTGTAGCCATTGATGAGCTGGGTGATGATGCCCGCAAGCATGGCGAAGAGCAGCACGGCGAGCAGCACGGCGGCCAAGGCGGAAAGCTTGGCCATGAAATTGGTGCGCGTGGCCATGGGCAGCGCGTTGATGATGCCGTCCATGCGCGGGTCGCGCTCCTTCCATACCAACTGGCCGCCGTAGTACGCCACAATGATCAGCAGGTAAATCGTGAGCACGCCGGACATCATGTCCGCCACGTTGTAGGTTACCGGGTACGTGGTGTTGCCGTACATGCTGGTAACGAAGGAGAGGGCGAAGAAGAGCTGGATGAGCCCGAGCGACATGATGATGATGAACGGCGTGCTCTTGAGCATGCCCAGCAGGTCGCGGCGGAAAAGCGTGGCGTACTGCTTCCATGCGCTAGCCCGGTTGTAATGCAGGCCCACTTGCGGCAATGCCACCGGCGGCGCATATGCGGGCGGTGCCTCGGGTTCGGCCGCCGGTTTCCCTTTGCGGGCCCGGTCGGTGAAGCGGAAGCGCACGTAGCCGAACAGGAAGATGAGCGCGGACACGCCGATCCACAGCAGGCGGTTCCACAGCAGCACGCCGTTGAGCGGCAGCAGCGCGGTATTCCGGTCCTCCACCGACCAGTACTTGGTCACAAGGTCCACCGTGGCCCCGGCAAAGGGATCCAACAGCGCGGCGATCTGTTGGTTCTCGATGTCGCTCATGAAACTGGAGGCCACGCTGTAGCCCACGAACAAGGCGATGGCGCTGATGAACGAGGCCATGGTGGAGCGCACCAGGATGGCCACCGCGAAAACAATGGCGGCGGCAAAAAGCACGTTGGGCAGGCCGATCACCATGAACGCCTCGATGTGCGGCAATAGCTTGTTCGGCCCCAGGCGCAGCGGATCGATGCCGGGCCACCAACTGCCCAGCACCAGGCCCAGCGAAACGCCCAGCAGCGGCAGCGCGGCGATGAAGGTGCTCCCGAGGAATTTCCCCAACAGGTAGCTGCGTTTGCCCACCGGGGTGGAAAAGATGATCTGCGCGGTATCGCTGGTGAAATCACGGATCGCGGTGCCGTTCACGAAGGCCGTTACCATCAGCAACGCGAGGAAGCTCATGGCGCCATAGAACTGGTACACCACGTAGGGCGCGTTGCGGTACACGTTGCCCATGCCGCCGCCCAGCGTCACCTTGTCGGAAATGGTGGCGAAGAAGGGCAACAGGCCCAGGATGAGCAGGAAGATGTACACCATGGGCTGGCGCAGCCAATAGCGCACCTCGAAGTAGAAGAAGCGGCGTGTCATGGTGCGGGCACTGTGGCGTTGGCTTGGCTGATGGCCCCGAAGAACACGTCCTCAAGCCCCGGTTCCACTTGCACGAACCCTTCACCCGGCCGTGCATCGCTGAGCAGGTGCACCACGGGCGTGCCGGCCACCAAGCGGTGGCTGATGAGTTTTCCGCTTTGTGCATAGGCCTCCAATTCCGGCTTGCCGATGGCCTTTTCCCAAACCTTGCCGTGCATGGCGCGCAGGGCCTCGTCCGGCGGACCCGCATAAAGCACGCGGCCCTTGTTGATGATGGCCATGTTGCTGCACAGCTCCTTCACGTCCTGCACGATGTGGGTGCTGAGGATCACCACCACATTCTCACCGATCTCGGTAAGCAGGTTGTAGAACCTGTTGCGCTCGCCGGGATCGAGGCCTGCGGTGGGCTCGTCCACAATGATCAGCTTGGGGTCGCCGATCAGGCACTGTGCAATGCCGAAGCGTTGCTTCATGCCGCCGCTGAAGCCGCTGAGCCGCCGCTTGCGCTGGTCCCACAGGTTCACGCGCTGCAGCAGCGCCTCCACCAGGTCCTTTCTTTCGGAGCGCACCGTAACGCCCTTGAGCAGCGCGATGTGGTCGAGCATTTCGTAGGCGCCCACCTTGGGGTACACGCCGAATTCCTGGGGCAGGTAGCCCAGCACGCGCCGCACGGCGTCCTTGTCCTTCAGCACGTTGATATCGCCCAGCATGGCGCTGCCGGCATCGGCCTCCTGCAAGGTGGCGAGAATGCGCATGAGCGTGCTCTTGCCCGCGCCGTTCGGCCCCAGCAACCCGAACATGCCGGTGGGGATATGCAGGTCAACGGCGTCCAGTGCCTTCACACCGTTCGCGTAGGTCTTGCTCAGTCCTTTTATGATCAGGTCCATGGGGGGCTTGGTTTGGAAGGGGCAAGATGCGAAACGATACGGGTTCCGCGGAAGGGATCCCATGAACGGTCAGCCAGCGGGCCGCCCGGTGCGCCGGCCGCTATCATCATTGCCTTGTGGACGATTCGTTGCAAAATGCGGCAGGAGTTCATCCCGCGGGGGTATCTTGCGCTGTACGGGCCGGGCGAACTTCATTCGCCCGGCCACGTTACTGTTTCAAACCTCAAAACCCAAAGACCATGAAGAAACCTTTACTCTACACCCTTATGTCGGCATTGCCCCTGCTGGGGGCTGCCCAGGCCCTGCAAGAAGGGTTCGATGACATCACCACATTGGATGCTGATGGATGGATCATGAGCAACCAGAGCGATCCGGTCGGCACTACGAACTGGTTCCAGGGCAGCACAACCGTGTTCCCATCGCATGCCGGCCCCGCCAATGCCTACATCGGCGCCAATTACAACAATGTGGCCGACGCTGGCGATATCAGCAACTGGTTGATCACGCCCGAGGTGAACGTGCAGGACGGCCATATCCTTTCCTTCTGGACCCGCACCGGCACCGGCAGCATTTGGAACGACCACTTGGAAGTGCGCAGCAGCACCGGTAGCTTGGTGGAGCCCGTTGGTTCGGCCGATGTAGGTTCGTTCACCAACCTGTTGATCTCGATCAATGCGGACTACGACCTCAGCTATCCCGAGAATTGGACCAAGTACACGTGGACCGTTTCCGGCGTAGGCAGCACCCCGGTTGCCATGCGCTTCGCGTTCCGCTATAACGTGCTCAATGGCGGGAACAACGGCACCGATTCGAATTTCATCGGTATTGATGAGGTGTACGTGGGCCCCGAGGATGGCGAGCCAGGTGAAGAGCCGTGCGTGCCCATGATGGATTGCACCGACGGTGATGTGATCCTGAACGTGACCTTCCTGGAGATCAACAACAGCAGCGACTGCGGAACGGACGGTTACAGCGATTACACGGACCTGACGGCCAACATTACACCGGGTGCCAGCCATCCGATCTCTGTAACCGTGGGCGATGGCTGGATCGAGCACGTAACGGCGTGGATCGATTTCAATGGCGATGGCCTTTTCGACCAGGATGAGTTCATGGGCGAAATAGGTGAAGGCGGACAGGATGAAACCTTGCATGGCACGCTCGACATCCCCGCCGACCTGGCCATGGGCAGCTACGCCCTGCGGGTGTTGCTGTACGCCGGCCCTCCGCAAACCAACCCATGCATCACAAGCGGATATGGTGAGGCGGAGGACTACACGTTGGTGGTGGGAACCGTCGGTGTGGCCGCGCAACAGCGCACCAACTTCTCCACGCATCCGAACCCGGTGAAGGACTTCCTGACCATCACCAGCGAAAAGCCGCTTAAGGAACTGGAGGGATACAACATGGTGGGCCAGCAAGTGTTCTCTGCCGGGAACCTGACGGGCGGCCAAGTGGACCTTTCCGTCCTGACCACTGGAGTGTATGTGTTCAAGGCCGTCTTCACCGATGGCAGCCTGAAGACTTTCAAGCTGACCAAGGACTGATCCTTGACTGACCATCCCATGGAAAGGGCCGTTCCAATGGAGCGGCCCTTTTCTGTCGGGGCGCGGAAAATCGGCGACCGTTGTGGTTCCGGCCAGGCCAGAACAACCTGCACAACTTTTCACGCCTTGAAGTTTGCAGCGGCGGCGCTGGCCGTTTCTTTTGCACCGCGGAACCGAGCGTATGCGTGGGCCAGCAGCCCGGGTGATACGGCCAACCGTGACCCAACGACCGCATGCGCAACCCGATCGCCTGTTGCCGTGGATGCAGTTGCGGGGAACACGCATACGGTACAGGCCGAAAATGGTCCCCGGGCAGTCCGCGATCCTGCGCGGCTACTATGACAACCGCTTCAGGGGCACGGCATATTATGCCGGGCAGGCGGAATTGCGCTTGCCGCTGAAGGGGCATTTCGGCTCGGTGCTTTTCATCGATTCCGGCGACGTTGCCGATGCGGACCATGCGTTCGGTGGGCTGCGCACCAGCTATGGCGCCGGGGTGCGGCTGGCCCTGAAGGCAGGCGTGAACCTGCGCCTGGACTATGAGATCGGCCACGACCAGCACGGCCTGTTCTTCACCTTCGGCGAAGCCTTTTGACCGCCGGTACCGCGAACCGCCACCGATCCGACCGTTCCCTGACATTGGGGAAAACATGGAACCTTAGCATTGCAGCATGCCCACAGCACGCACGTTCCCCGGCACCCTTCGGCTCACCGGGCACAAAGGCCCCGTGTACGCGCTCTGCGCCGATGCGCACCAACGTTGCTTCCACAGCGCCAGCGGCGATGGTGCGGTCGTACGCTGGAACCTGGACGAACCCGGCACCGGATTGGCCGAAGCACGCTCCGGGCGCGCCATTTTCGCCATGCACCGCTTGGATGATCGTTGGATGTTCCTCGGCGATGAGGACGGCGGGTTGCACGTGGTGCAGTTGGAGGAGCGACGCGAAACACAGCTCGAACGCGCGCACGTGAAGGGCATTTTTGCGTTGATGCCGTTGCCCGGCGAGCGCTTGGCCGTGGCCGCCGGCGATGGCCACCTCTCGATCTGGGCCATCATGCGGGACGACGGCAACCTGCGTATCGCGTTGCAACGAAAGATCCCTTTGACGGATGAAAAAGTACGCGGGCTGGCGTTGGGGCCGGGGGGCGAATTGCTTGCCGTGGCCTGCGGCGATGGGCGTATCCGGGTGCTGGACAGCACCACGCTGGATGAACACTTCACGTTGGCAGGGCACGACATCGGTGCCAACTGCGTGGCCTGGCATCCCGCCAAGCCCATTTTGGTAAGCGGTGGCAAGGACGGGCATATCCGCCTGTGGAATGCTGGCGGGCAATTCGAACAAGTGCATGCCTTCGCAGCGCACCGCGACACCATTTACCGGATCGCTTTCAGCCCCGATGGCGAACGCATGGCCTCGGCCTCGCGCGACAAGACGGCCAAGCTGTGGGATGCCGGGAGCCTCGACCCATTGAAGCGGCTGGACCGCGCGCGTGGCGGCCACGGTTATTCCGTGAATGCCGTACTGTGGCTGAACAACAGTACGCTGTTGACCGCCGGGGACGATAAGGCGATCGTGGCCTGGACGGTGTGAGGGCCGGAGCGGACGCGGAAGTCACCCGGCCTAACCCATGCCCTTCCTGAGGCTTTCCAACGTGGCTTGCGGCACCTTGGTCAGGTCCAGCACCACCAGCCCATCGAGCGAATCGTTGAAATGCGGATCGCGGTTGAAGCCGATGATCTTGGCGTTGAGCGACAGGTAACGCTTCAGCAGCACGGGTATGGTGGCCCCGTCCTTCTCCACCTCGGCGATCACTTGGTCCAGCTTTTTAATGTCCTCGCCGGAGGCTTCCAGCAAGGCTGTTCCATCCAGCTTGTCTATGCCGATGTGGAAGCGGTTGCGGGGCTTCACATGCTTGGCCATTTCCGCGTCGTAGTGGTACTTGTGCACGAACTCGATGATCAAGCGGCGTGAGTACCGCGTGTAATCGCCGCTGATGCTTACCGGCCCAATGAGGTAGCGGTGCTCGGGGTGCGAAGTGACATGCAGCATAAGGCCGCGCCACAGCATGTACAGGGGCAACCGGTGCCGTTGGTATTCGGCCACCACGAAGGACCTGCCCAGCTCGAAGCTGGCGGCCAGCACCTCGCGCATGGGGCGGCCCAGCTTGAACAAGGTGGTGATGTAAAAGCCGCGCTTGCCGTAGCGTTCCATGATCACCTTTCCATCGCCCACGCGGTAGGCGCCAGCGATACGCCGTTTCTCGCGGTCCCATACGAAAAGGTGCTCGTAATAATGATCGAACTCATCAAGGTCGATGGCCTTGTTGGTGCCTTCGCCCACAGCGCGGAAAGTGATCTCGCGCAGCCTGCCGATCTCGCGCAGGATGTTGGGGATGCGCCCGCTGGGGCAGAGGTACAGGTCGAATTCGCCCTGCGTGTTCAGGCGCTTGTCGCCCAATGCGGCGAGTTCGCGCTCCATCAATTCCACGGGCACCGCCGGCACCACTTCCTTGGGCTTGCGGGGGAAGAACAACGGCCTGAAATGCTCGCGGCGCACATGCACGCCGCTGCCGATGGAGTAGGTCTTGGCCCGCAGGTACCGCGCCAGGTCGTCCATGGAACCGAACCGCGCCAGCTCCTTGGTGGGAATGGGGTTGCCGATACGCATGCGCACGCTGCGCCCGTGCATGCGCAGCATTTCGCGCGGCAGTTGCAAGGTGCGCAGGCTGGGATGCACCATGCCGAGGATCTGGAACACCAGGCTGTTGGCGCCATCGAACCACAGGGGCACCACGGGCACGTCGGCGTGGCGGATCAATTTGATCACGGGTGTTTTCCAACGCGGGTCGGCCACGGCATCGAGGTCGTTCCGGTAGCTGCTCACCTCCCCTGCCGGGAAAACGCCCAGTGCCTTGCCATCGGCCAGGTGCTGGCGTGCCTGGCGCATGCCCTGGAAACTGCTGCGTTCGGTAAGCTGCTCGAAGGGATTGACGCCGATGAACCGGTCGCGCAGCGGCTCGAGTTGTTGCAGCATGAAGTTGGCCATCACCTTCAGGTCGGGCCGCCGGTGCCGCAGCACGTGCAGCATGGCCAGCCCATCGATGGCGCCGTAAGGGTGGTTGGCCACGATGGCCACGCCTCCTTCCTGCGGCACACGCTCCACCTCGGCCGGGTCCACCTCCAGGTGCAGGTCCAGGTTGGCGAACAGGGCC
>JBIQMI010000044.1:0-17535 GCA_044463585.1 Cryomorphaceae bacterium | reverse complement strand
CCATCACCGATGCAAATGGCTGCACGTTGGAGCTGACCGTGCTGCTTACACAGCCCGATGAATTGGAAATGCCTACAGGATTCACGCCCAACGGCGACGGGCATAACGACCTGTTCGTGGTGAAGGGCATTGATGCTTGGCCGGACAACCAGATCACCATTTTCAACCGCTGGGGCAACGTGGTTTACGACCGGTTGAACTACCAGAATGATTGGCGCGGCGAAAACCAGCAGGGCCAAGACCTGCCCGACGGCACCTACTTCGTTGTGCTGCGCCTGGGCAGCGACAAAACGCTACAGAACTACGTTGACCTGCGCCGGTAAGGCCCAAAAGGAACGATCATGCGCATCAAGCACCTCTACCTCACCGCGGTACTGCTCGCCGGCCTGCAACCGGCCTTCGCCCAGCAGGAATTGATGATGAGCCAGTACATGTTCAACGGCCTGTTCCTCAACCCGGCCTACGCCGGAAGCCATCCCTACGCCACGGCCACGCTGCTGCACCGCAGCCAATGGGTGGGTCTGCCCGGGGCGCCCAAGACCAGCCTGCTCGGTTTCGATACGCCCCTGCTCGATGGCAAAATGGGCCTGGGCTTCACACTCTCCCACGACCGCATCGGCATTAGCCGCGACATGGAAATGGGCGCGAACTATGCGTACCGGATCCGCACGGGGGCCAAAAGCCATTTGGCCTTCGGGCTGAAGGCTGGCCTATCCATGTATGCTGCAAAACTTTCCGACCTGGTGTATTGGGATGCCCAGGACCCGATGTACCAAACGGACATCAGCAACACGGCGGTCGGAAAATTCGGGTTCGGGCTCTATTGGCACAATGACAGGTCCTTCGTGGGCCTTTCAGTACCCACCATTTATGCGGCGGACCGCGGCCTTCAGGCCAACCTGCCTTCGGCCCCCGACCACTACTTCACGCAACACTACTACTTGAATGCCGGGCACGTGCTGGAGCTGAATGAGCATTTCGACCTGAAGCCGAGCATACTGCTGAAATACCAGCCCGAGGCCCCGCCCGAAGTGGACCTCAACCTGAACCTGCTGTTCAAGGAGCGGCTTTGGCTGGGCGCGGGCTACCGCACGGGCGACGCCCTGGTGGCCATGGTGGAATACCAGCTGAGCCACATGTTCAGGGCGGGCTACGCCTACGACCTCACCACATCCAAACTGCGGCACTACAATGGCGGCTCGCATGAAGTGATGCTCGGGATCGACCTGGGCCGTGAGCCGATCATGATCAAAAACCCAAGGTACTTCTGATGCGCAACAAAGGCACGCCCATAATTGCACCGGCAGCCATGATCCTTCTGCTGGCCTCTTGCGCCAACTACCATGTGCGCAAGGGCGACCAGGCCATGGCACTGCTCTCGTACGCCAAGGCCGAAACGCACTACGCGAAAGCGCAACGCCCCACGGCGGACAGGGACCTGTTGTTGAAAATGGCCCACGCCGAAGTGAAACAGAACAAGCTGGAACAAGCGGGAAAACACTTCGCCCAAGCAGAAGCCATGGGCCCGCTGGGCGGCGATGACGCGTATGCCTACGGCCGGATATTGATGGCGAATGCCGAATACGGGCAGGCAGAAACCTACCTGATGAGGGCTTGGCAGGAAAAGCCCGAAAGGCGTGAGATAGCGGAAATGGTGGGCGCATGCCAAGGTTACCGCACGTTCTATGAGGACAGTGCCCGGTTCCGCGTGCAGCAGATAAGAACAGCGGGCTTGTCCAATGCCTATTCCGCGATCCCCTTCAGCGATGGTATCCTGTTCACCGGCCAGCGCGATGCCGGGCTGGAGAAAAAAGACCCTTGGTCCGGCCGATCATTCGCCGACCTGTACACCATGCCCTTGGGCACCAGCTGGGAATCCGGCACACCGGCCACATTGAAGGGCAGCGTGAACGGACCATACCATGAAGGCCCGGCCGCCTTGAGCGCCGACGGCCGCACGCTCTACTTCACGCGCAGCAATTATTACGGCGGCAAGCTCCTGAAGGACGACGGCAACATGAGCAACCTGAAATTGTTCAAGGCCACACTGATGGACAACGGCCAATGGGGCGAAATCAGCGAATTCAAGTACAACAGCGACAGCTATTCCATCGGCCACCCGGCGTTGTCCGCCAACGGGAAAACATTGTACTTCACGAGCGACATGCCGGGCGGGCACGGCGGAAAGGACATTTGGTACTGCATCAACTTGGGCATGGGCTGGGAGCCGCCCGTGAACATGGGGGCCACGATCAATACCGCTGGCGACGAAATGTTCCCTACGGTGGTGGGCGATGCCTTGTACTTCTCCAGCACCGGACACGCCAACATGGGCGGGCTGGACATTTTCGAGACGCACCGCGAGGGCGCCTACTGGTCTGATCCGCGCAACATGGGCTACCCGGTCAACTCGAACCGCGACGATTTCGGCTTCTGGCTGGACAGTACGGGCACCCGCGGCCTGCTGAGCAGCGCACGATCAGGTACCGATTGGATCTATGGGATCGACATATTGCCGCCCACTTTCGCGGTGGAAGTGACCGTGGTGGATGCAGAGACCGGTGCCCCGGTACCCCATGCCCTGGTAGCGCTGCAGAACCTGGCCGAGTTGATGACCTTGCAGGACACGGCCGACGCCTATGGCAAGTTCAAGGCACCGGCGGAGGCGAACCGCGTTTACAACGTATACGTGGAAGCCCCGGGCATGATGGCGCAAAGCATGCTGCTGAGCACCGTGGGCCTCGGCAAATCGACCACGTTGCAAGCTTCCATGGAATTGCAGCCCATTGTGCTGGACAAGCCCATCGCCGTCCCCAACATCTATTACGATTACGACAAGTGGGACATCCGGCCCGATGCGGCCGTGGAGCTTGACAAGCTTGCACGCGTATTCCTGGACAACCCGCACCTCACCTTTGAACTGGGCTCCCATACCGACAGCCGCGGCAGCGACCTGTACAACCTTGTACTGAGCGATGCACGCGCCCGCAGTGCCGTTGACTACCTGGTGCGCAAAGGCGTGCCCCACGACCGCTTGATCGCGCGGGGTTATGGTGAAACACAACCGGTGAACCGCTGCGTGAACGGTGTGCAATGCACCGAGGAAGAGCACCAGGCCAACCGCCGCACGGAATACAAGGTGCTGGCCAAGGACCAGGCAGCGAGCACGGAAGACCCGCTGCCTTGATCTTTTACGCCGGTGTGCCGGCCCGCTGCTTCACGGCATCACCGAATGGCACCTGCGCCACCTTGCTGTCCACCCATGCGCAGATGTTGAAGTATTTCAGCACGGTGCTTTCGTTGGGGTCCTGCATCAGCACATCGAGCTTGGCGCGCAAGGAGCCGAACAAGGCTTGTTTCCCTTCTGCCCCGCTGCGCGCGAGCTTCTTCACGTGCTCGATCAATGCGGCCTCCACACCATAGGCCCTCTGCCGCTTGCTGAGGTAGCGCTGCGTGCTGCGCACGATGTACTCCAACAGGTCGAAGTTGCCCAGTTCATAATGCACCACGAGGTTGAACAAGCGCGCGTATGTGAATATGTCCTGGCGCAGCATGGGCTCAGAATCGTTGAGCACCTTGTTCAGCCAATGCAGCGACCGGCTCATGTTGCCGGCGCCGAAATGCACGGTGGACAGCAGGAAATAGAACTCCAATTCATATTCCTTCGGCACCCGTGCACCATACTGGGCCATTCCCTCCATAATGGCCTGTTCCGCCTTTACCGCCTTTTCGAAATCGCCGGTGCGGTCATAAAAGCGCAGTTCGCTGAGGAAGCTGTTGCAAAAAACCTGGATCCGGATGTCCATTCCACCGAACCCGGACTGCTGCGGCAGGGCCCTCAACTTGGCGATGTCCTCCTTCACGTGGGCATGGTCACCCAGCTCGATCTCGCATTGGATCAAATAGTACAACGTGCGTACGTAACGTTTGGGCAGGTCCTTGCGCAATTGCGGGTGCTTGTCCAGGATCTCACGGGCGCGTTGGAACTTCGCGTAACTGGTGGCCCATTCGCGCCGCGCCCAATAGCAGAAGCCTTGCGTGTAATGGCAAATGGTGCTCGCACGGTGGCTTAACGCGGTGTTCTTGCCCTTGATCAATGGGTTTTCGCTGATTTCCTCCACCATGGCATGCTCCTCGTCCGTGCGCACATACCCCCCGCTTCGGAACACATAGTTCACCTTCGCATAAAGCACATTGTACGCCGCCAGGTTCTTCAATTTCGCAAGTACCTCCTGCTCCTCTTCCACCAGGCTGTTCACATCGGTGGTGAACCGGCCTGACTGGTAATCCTCCTCGAGCAGGCTCTTTTCCCAGGCCAGCAATTCGAACCATAGGTAGAAGCGCTCATGTTCGCGTGCGATGCGCTTGGCACGCTGCAGCATCTTGTTCGCCTCGGCATACAGGGCCTTGTCGAAAAGGATCTCGATGTTGTTGATGTGCTGCTTCAGCACGCCGGTAATGCTTGATTCGGCATGGAATGCCCTGAGCGCCTTCAACACCAGCTTGTACAAGTGGTTCTTCTCTGAAGGAAAATGCTTGATGAAGGTTTCCTTGGCGAACTGTTTCTTGATGGCCTCCTCATCGTACACTTTTTGGCGATCGATGGCATCGAAAATGCGCAGGTAGTTCTTCTCACCGCTTTGCAGGGCCGAGTGGAGCTTGAAGAAACGCTTTTCTGATTTGCTCAGCGATTTGATCAAGTCGAAAAGTTCGTTGCTTGGCTTCATGTGCGCGGTGGAGCTTCGGTGGTCTCCCCAAAGATAAAAGAGGGCGCCATCCACGCCATGCCATCATGGCCGGGTTGAGGTAATTTCGCCTCCATGCGCATGCCGGTTGCTGTTTCGGCCATGGCCGCCCTGCCTTTGGCCAGCTTGGCGCAAAGCCCCGTGGGCAGTGCCGGGCGGAGCGATACCGTGGACGTGCTGCATACCCGCATCGCGCTTGACCTTACCCACGCGGCCCAGGGGCAATTGCACGGATCGGCCACCCTGCGCTTCACGCCGCTGGCGAGTGGCCTTCAGGAGGTCCATTGGGACCTTATCCCCACCGCCGATTCGGTGTGGATGGAAAGCGGTCCGCTGGCATTCACGCAAAGCGGGCAAGTGCTTACCGCACAACTACCCGCCCTCGCGGCACCTGGCGATACGCTGGAGTTGCATGTTGCATACAGCGGCGCCCCTCCGTTGGACGGCAGTGGATTTGGCGGATTTTACCTGTCGGGGAACTACCAGTACAACCTGGGCGTGGCCTTCCAAGCGGTGCCCCATTCCTATGGACGCGCCTGGTTTCCATGCTTCGACAATTTCAGGGAACGGAGCACCTTCGAATTTCTGGTGCGCGTCTCCGCCGGGCGCAGCGTGTATGCCAACGGCGAGCTGATCGCGGAGCAGGAACTGGATGATGGAAGCACCTTGTTCCACTGGTTGTTGCAGGAATCCATTCCGGCCTATTTGGCCTCGGTGGCATCCGCGAATTATGTGGCGATGCGCGACACGTTCCCCAGCGTTGACGGGCGCATGGTTCCCGTGGTGCTTGCCGCATTGCCGGGTGACACGGCCCGCCTGCGGATATCGTTCCAGCACCTGGCACAAGCATTCCACACATTCGAGCAGTGGTTCGGCCCGTACCGGTGGAACCGCGTTGGATATGTGCTGACCAGCGTGGGTGCCATGGAGCACGCCACCAACATCTGCTTCCCCGATTTCTCGGTGGACGGCACTTTGACGCACGAGGACATCATGGCGCATGAATTGGCGCACCATTGGTTCGGCAACCTGATCACCTGTGAAACGCCGGGCGAGATGTACATCAGCGAAGGCTTTTCCGATTTCTGCGCGATGCTTTTCTTGGAAGATCTATATGGTGAAGAGGTGTACAAGCAGCGTGTGCGGAAGAACCACCGGGAAGTGGTGGCCTTCGGGCATTTGCGCGATGAAGGCTGGTTTCCCCTGGCCGCGGTACCGGACAACAGGACCTACGGTGTAACCCCGTACAAGAAAGGCGCCGATGTGGCCCGCACATTGCGCGCCGTGTTGGGCGATAGCCTGTTTGCCGCCGCCATGAAGCATGTGATGCATGCCAATGCCTTCACGGCAATGAACAGTTACCAACTGCGCGACAGCCTTTCGGTGGCCTCCGGAATGGACCTTACCGATTTTTTTGCCGATTGGGTCCTGCAGCCGGGTGGCGCGGCCTTTATGGTGGACTCGGTGGGGGTTGAGCCTTCGGGACCCGGATATGCGGCCCGCATCCATGTACGGCAGAAAACACGCGGCGGCGCGGCCTTTTTCCATCAAGTGCCCATAACCATTACCTGTTTGGGCGCGCAAGGTGAACGCGTGGACCAACTGGCAGCGGTGGGCGGCGAAAGCACAGTGGTTGAATTGGATGTGCCATTTGTACCGGCCATTGTACGCTTGAACGACGACGAGCGCTTGGGGCTGACCACCACTTGGGACACGCTTACCGTGCATGGCCTTGGCCAAACCTATTTGGCCAACACGGACCTGCGCGTATCGGTCACGGCTTTCGATGGCCCCGGGCACTTGCGGGTCGAGGAGTTTTGGGTACCTGCCGACCCTGACCCCTCGGGCGGCCACGTTGTTTCAGCCGACCGCTGGTGGCGGATCGAATCGGACCTGCCGGCCGGCACGAGCGCCTCGCTGCGGGTCACGCTGGATGGCCGGCCAGGCTTCCCGGGCTGTTTCGACCTTGGGCTGGTGCAGGCCGAAACAGGCATCGCTTTCCACGAGAATGACCTGAGGATCTTGTACCGCCCCGGGCCTGGCACTTCCTGGACGGCCATGCCGGCCACCATCTCCACCATCGGAAACGCCACGGATGGCAATGCCCGCATTGAAATGGCCGGCCTGTTGCCCGGTGATTACACCTTGGCCAGGATCGCTTCGCCGGTGGCCACAGGGGACCAGATGGCAAAGGCAACCGGTTGGAGGTATTACCCCGTGCCCTCGGGCGGGCGGCTTACAGTGATACCCCCGGACCATGACCGATGCATTGGGACGGAATTGCTGATCCGCGACGCGAGCGGCAAATTGGTGGGGCGCCGCGCGGTACACCAAGGCGCCAATACGTTCAACCTACCGCATACCGCTGGCGGGAACCTGCTGCTTTCCGTGCGCTGCGGCCAGGGCACCGAGCAATTGATCGGCCCGATTCAACTCATCCCTTGATCCGGACCGTGGGAGCCTTTATCCGCCATTATACGTTGGCCGCCCTTCTTCTATTGGGCCTTTTCCTTGCACAGCGCCTGCTCTTCCTGGGCTTCAACCTGCATACTGTGCCCGGGACCGGTTGGAAGGAAATACTTCAAGCGCATTGGCGCGCTTGGCCCATGGACCTTTCCACCTTGGGCTATGTGATGCTGCTGGCCCTGCTTCCCGGCATACCCCTGCTGTTCACGCGCGCCAACGGTCTACGCACTACCGTGCTCTTCACGTTCGCCGCTTTCATTGCGGCCAGTGCGCTTGTGAACGTGGTGGACATCGCCCTGTTCGGGGCCTGGGGCGTGAAGATCGACCGCAAGGCATTGGGATACCTGCGCTATCCCGCGGAAGTGGCGGGCTCACTATCGGCAGGGCGTACCGGGGCGCTGTTGTTGGTGGCATTCATGCAGTCGTTGCTGTTCATCCATCTGCTCTGGCGCATCGGCTTCCGCGACGATTACCGGCAAGGCCGCAAGGCGGGGCGCATCGTTGCCGCCATTTTACTGCCGGCCTTGTGTGTGGTGGCCCTTCGCGGAGGTGTGCAGGACGACCCCATCAACAAAAGCTGGAGCTGGTTCTCGGACAAGCCTTTGCTCAACCAGGCGGCCACCAACAGCATGTGGAACCTGTTGGAAGTTGCCGTGGAGCCGGCCGAGTTCAGCTCCAATCCTTACTCCTATTTTCCGGAAGAAGAAGCCTTGGCCTTGTTCAGGCAGGGCCGCGGCGGCCTTGAGCACCAAGGGCAGGCCTTGTCGGATCGGGAGCGGCCGAACGTGCTGCTGGTGATGCTGGAAAGCTGGACGGCGGACGTGATCGCGCCGCTGGGGGGTGACAGCGCCGTGACGCCATGGTTCAACAAGCAATGCGAGGAAGGCTTGTTATTCACCAACTTCTATTCCACCGGCTTCCGCACCGAGCAGGGCCTCTGTGCCTTGATCAGCGGCTTCCCCAGCCAGCCCACAACCACCATCATCCGCAAGTACGGCAAGTTCGACCGGTTGCCGAGCCTGGTGAAGTTGATGGGTACGGCGGGTTACGCCTCCAGCTACTATTACGCCGGCGATATCTCGTTCGCGAACACCAGGGCCTATTTGGAATCGATGGGTTTCAACACCATCCACGACGAACGCTCATTCCCCATAAAGCAGCGCACCCGATGGGGCGCCTTCGATGAAGAATTGTTCGACTTTCATCTGCGCGACAGCGAGCAAGCCCTCACTCCATTCTTCCACATCATCATGACCTCCACCAGCCACGAACCATTCGATGCACCGGTGGACGAGGGCTTCAGTGGCAATGATGGCCAACTGTACCGCAACACGGTGCACTACACGGACCGTGCGCTGGGCGATTTCCTGCAGCGGGCCAAGAAGCAGCCCTGGTACGACAACACATTGATCTTCCTTGTTGCCGACCATGGCCACTACCTGCCGTACAACCGCGCACAGTTCAGCGCTGCGCGCCACCGCATCCCGTTTTTGGTCACCGGTGGGGCATTGGCCAAGGCTTGGCGCGGCGTGCAATTGCCCACCTACGGCAGCCACGTCGATTTCCCGAACACCTTGCTGGCGCAGCTCCACTTGCCGACGACCGGTTTTGAATGGGGCCGCGACTTGTTGGCCGCAGGGCTGCCGCACAATGCCTTCTGGACGTTCAACAACGGCTTCGGCCTGGCCGATAGCAGCCAGCAGATCGCCTACGATGCCGCAGGGCAGCGGTTGATCGAATTGCGTGACAGCAGCCGCATGGCCGATGCCGCCCGCTTGGAGGAATTGGGAAAGGCCCAGCTACAGGTGCTGCTGCAGCGCTACATGGCATTCGACCAATAAGCTCAGCGCACGTACTTCAGCCCGCGGCCGGGATAGCGGCCGACCGGTCCCAGTTGCTCCTCGATGCGGAGCAATTGGTTGTACTTGGCGATCCTGTCGCTGCGGCTGGCACTGCCGGTCTTGATCATGCCACAGTTGGTGGCCACGGCCAGGTCCGCAATGGTGTAATCCTCGGTTTCGCCGCTGCGGTGGCTCATTACCGCCGTGTACCCTGCACGGTGCGCCATTTCCACCGCCTCCAAGGTCTCCGTCAACGTTCCGATCTGGTTCACTTTCACCAGGATGCTATTGGCCACATGCTGTTTGATGCCCTCGGCCAATCGCGATGTATTCGTAACAAAAAGATCGTCGCCCACCAATTGGACCTTATCGCCCAGAGCTCGGGAAAGTTGCGCCCATCCGTTCCAATCGTCCTCGGCCATGCCATCCTCGATGCTGAGGATCGGGTAGCGCTTGCACCAATCGGTCCACATGGCCACCATGTCGGCGGGCGATAGTGTATCGCCGGTGCTTTCCAGTACGTACCGGTCGTTGGCAGCTTGGTAGAATTCGGTGCTGGCCGCATCCAGCGCGATCATCACATCATCGCCGGGCACGTATCCCGCGTTGTCGATGGCCTCCATCACCAGCTTCAGTGCTTCCTCGTTGCTCTTTAGATCAGGCGCGAACCCGCCTTCATCGCCCACGTTGGTGCCCAGCTTGTTCGCCTTCAGCACGGCTTTCAAGGCATGGAACACCTCGGTGCCCATGCGCAGGCCCTCGGAAAAGCTCTTGGCCCCCACGGGCATGACCATGAACTCCTGGATATCCACCTTGTTGTCCGCATGTGCCCCACCATTCAGGATGTTCATCATGGGCACGGGCAAGGTGCATGCATTCACCCCGCCCACATAACGGTACAGGGGCAAGCCGGCCTCGCTTGCGGCCACTTTTGCCACGGCCAGCGAAACGCCCAGTATGGCATTGGCGCCAAGATTGGCCTTATTCGGGGTGCCATCCAGCTCTAGCATTTGCCTATCGATCGTGGTCTGGTCGCCCACGAAGGCACCGGCCAGCTCATCGTTCAATGGCCCGTTCACGTTCGCCACGGCCTTCAGCACGCCTTTGCCCAGGTAGCGCTTGGGATCGCCATCGCGGAGTTCCACGGCCTCGTGGGCGCCGGTACTGGCGCCGCTGGGCACGGCGGCACGGCCGATGTGGCCGCTATCGGTGTACACATCCACCTCCAAGGTGGGGTTTCCGCGTGAATCGAGGATCTCGCGGGCTTGGATCTTTGTGATCAGGCTCATGGTGGTTGAAACGGTTGTTGTGTGCTCGGTTTCCGGCACCGCCACGGTGGCCGGTACCGCAATTGCATGGATTTCCGGTGTCAGGCTGTTCGCGCCTGTGCGGGGGCGGGCTGTTTGCTCTTCTGCATCAGGCCCAGGAACTCATCGAACAGGTAGAGGGCATCGAATGGCCCAGGGCCCGCCTCCGGGTGATGCTGGACACTGAAGACCGGTTTGTTCTTGTACCGTATGCCGGCCACGCTGCCATCGTTAAGGTGTACATGCGAGATGACCATGTCCGAATGGGCTTCGGCCTGTTGGCGGTCCATCACGAAGCCGTGGTTTTGGGAGGTCACCTCATTCTTGTGGGTGAGCATGTTGCGCACGGGGTGGTTGATGCCACGGTGCCCATGGTGCATTTTAAGTGTGCCCACGCCATGCACAAGCCCCAGCAACTGGTGGCCCAGGCAGATGCCGAACACGGGCAGGCCTGACCCGACGATCTGTTCCACAAGTTTCTGCGCCTCCGGCATTGCCGCTGGATCGCCCGGGCCGTTGCCGAGCACTATGCCGTCGGGGTCCCACCGCATGATCTCGTGCAACGGCACATGCATGGGAAAAACCCGCACGAAGCAATCGCGGGCGATAAGGTTGCGCACGGTGTTCAGCTTGATGCCGAAATCGATCACGGCCACACGGTAACTTGAATTGGGATCGCCAGCGTCGTGGGCTTCCTTGCCCGTAACAGCGCTTGAAAGTTCGAGCCCGGCCATTTCAGGCGCCTCTGCCAAGCGCGCCACCAGTTCCTTGTCGGGCAGGCCCGTGGTGTCGAGGATGGCGTTCTGCGCGCCGTGGTCGCGGATGTGGCGGACCAATTTGCGCGTATCGATGTCGCTAATGCCCGGTACGCCGGCGCGGGTGAGCATTTCGTCCAAGCTTCCGGTGCCGCTTGGCCTGCTCCATACCTCGCTGAACTTTTTGACCACCAGGCCGGCCACGCTCACCTTGGGGCCTTCATCCTCCCCGGCCAAGGGCCCGGTCAGATCCTGCTTAACGCCGTAATTGCCGATGTGGGGGGCCGCCATCACCATCAGTTGCCCGGTGTAGCTGGGATCGGTGATGATCTCCTGATAGCCGGTCATTCCGGTATTGAAGCATATTTCCCCTACCGTGGTGGCCTTGGCACCTATCGCACGGCCGGTGAAGCGCGTTCCATCCTTCAACATCAAAACAGCGGGCGGGCGTTGGCTAACTAGCATCAGGGCGAAGTGGGGAGTGTTTGGTGCGGTGCAAATCTACGGGCGCAAAACAGGAACGGGGTGCCGAAAGAGGCACCCCGTTGCATGTTTCGTTGTACATACCGGTTATTCGGCGGCGGGTTCGTCGGCGGCCTTTTCGGGGCTGCTTGGCGTTTCCTCGTTGGCCTGCGGTGCAGCACTCTTCGCGCGGCGGCTGCGGCGGGTGCGCTTTACTTCGGCACCGGCCTTTTCCTTGGCGGAATAGAGCGTGTTGAAATCGACCATTTCGATCATGGCCAGTTCCGCTGCATCGCCAAGGCGGTTGCCCAGCTTGATGATGCGGGTGTAACCACCGGGACGGTCGGCCACCATGGGTGCCACATCGCGGAACAGCATGGCCGTGGCCTCCTTGTTGCGCAGGTAGCTGAACACTACGCGGCGGCTGTGGGTGCTGTCCTCCTTGCTCTTGGTGATCAAGGGCTCAACGTAGATCCGCAGGGCCTTTGCCTTGGCCAGGGTTGTTTCGATGCGCTTGTGCTCGATCAGCGAGCAGGCCATGTTGCTGAGCATGCTGTCCCTGTGGGCCTTTTTGCGTCCAAGCGCGTTATTCTTGTTTCCGTGTCTCATTGTGTACGGGTTGTTTCCAAGCCTGCTCGGGCTTAGTCACGATCGAGTTTGTACTTGGCCACGCTCATTCCGAAAGTGAGGCCTTTGTTTTCGACGAGGTCCTCCAGTTCGGTGAGGCTCTTCTTGCCGAAGTTGCGGAACTTGAGCAGGTCGTTCTTGTTGTAGCTCACCAGGTCGCCCAGCGATTCGATGTCGGCGGCCTTCAGGCAGTTCAAGGCACGCACGCTGAGGTCGAGGTCGACCAGCTTGGTCTTCAGCAGTTGGCGCATGTGCTGTCCGGCCTCGTCGAGGTCGTCCACGTCGTTGCTGCTGGCCGCGCCCAGGTCGGTAATGATACCTGCATGGTCGTCGGTCTCCAGGGTGATCCGCTCGTCGCTGAACAGCATGAAGTGGTGGATCAGGATCTTGGCGGCCTCCTTCAGCGCGTTCTTGGGGTCGATGCTGCCGTCGGTGGTAAGCTCAATGGTGAGCTTTTCGTAGTCGGTCTTCTGCTCCACGCGGGTGTTGTCCACGCTGTAGCGCACGTTCTTGATCGGCGTGAAGATCGAGTCGATGAAGATGGTACCAACAGGGGCGCCTTCTTCCTTGTTCTCATCGGCGGGCACGTAGCCGCGTCCCTTGCCCACGGTAAGTTCAATGTGCAGTTTCACATTGTTCTCCATGCGGCAGATCACCATTTCCGGGTTGAGCACTTGGAATCCGGTGGTGTGCTTCCCGATATCGCCCGCGGTGAAGCTGTCCTTGCCGCCCACGGTGAAGTTGATCTTTTCGGTGTTCACGTCCTCGAGCTGGCGGCGGAAACGCACCTGCTTGAGGTTGAGGATGATCTCGGTCACGTCCTCGATCACGCCCTTGATGGTGCTGAACTCGTGGTCCACGCCGTCGATGCGCACGCTGGTGATGGCGAAACCCTCCAAACTGCTGAGCAGGATGCGGCGAAGCGAATTGCCGATGGTGATGCCATAGCCGGGCTCCAAGGGTCGGAATTCGAAAATGCCGTGCTTGTCATCGGCTTCGATCATGGAGACCTTGTCAGGCCTTTGGAAATCTAGGATTGGCATGTGTTGCTCTTTCTTTAGGGTTACTTACTTGGAGTACAATTCCACGATGAGCTGTTCGCGGATGTTCTCCGGTATCTGTGCGCGTTCGGGCATGTTGAGCACTTTGCCCGACATGGTTGCGGGGTTGAACTCGAGCCAATCGAAGCGGTTCGTATTGGTTGACAGGCTGCTTGTGACCACTTCGAGACTTCGGCTGCGCTCACGCACGGCCACCTCATCGCCGGGGCGGAGGGTGTAGCTTGGGATGTTCACCATGCTGTTGTTCACGGTGATGTGGCCGTGGTTGACCAACTGCCTGGCCGCGCTGCGCGTAGGAGCGATGCCGAGGCGGTACACGGTGTTGTCCAGCCTGAGTTCGCACAATCCGAGCAGGATGGCGCCGGTAATGCCTTTCTTGCTGGCGGCCTTCACGAACATTTTGCGGAATTGGCGTTCGAGGATGCCATAGGTGTACTTGGCCTTTTGCTTTTCGGTGAGCTGGAGGCGGTATTCGCTCTCCTGCCTGCGCCTGCGGCCGGTAAGGCCATGCTGGCCGGGGGCGTGGGGCTTGCGCTCAAGCCATTTGTCGGGTCCGAAGATCGGCTCCTTGAATCTGCGGGCGATCCGCGTTTTGGGTCCTGTGTATCGTGCCATTTTCTATTGGTTTGGGTGCGCACGGCGCACCAACAACGGGGTGCTTCCGCCCCCTACGTTTAGGTTTTCTTTATTACACGCGGCGTTTCTTGGGAGGGCGGCAGCCGTTGTGCGGCATGGGCGTAAGGTCGAGGATCTCGGTCACCTCCACCCCGCTGTTGTGCAGCGCCCTGATGGCGCTTTCGCGCCCGCCCCCGGGCCCGCGCACGAACACTTTCACCTTGCGCAGCCCCAGTTCAAAGGCTTCGCGTGCGGCGTCCTCGGCGCTCACCTGTCCGGCGTAGGGGGTATTCTTCTTGCTGCCGCGGAAGCCCATTTTGCCCGCGCTGGACCAGCTGATCACCTCGCCCTTGTTGTTGGTCAGGCTTACGATGAGGTTGTTGAAGGTGGCGCGGATGTGTGCCTGGCCGTAGGCTTCCACCACCACGTTCTTCTTTTTCTTTTTTCCTGCGGCCCCGCCGCCTTTTTCTTGCTTTGCCATTTTCTTCAGCTGTCGGTTGTCCGTTGTCCGTTGCCAGCGCTGCCTTGCCGGCAACTGACAACTGCAACTGATTTTACTTGGTCACCTTCTTCTTGTTCGCCACGGTCTTGCGCTTGCCTTTACGGGTGCGCGCATTGGTGCGCGTGCGCTGGCCACGCAGGGGCAGCCCTTGGCGGTGGCGTGTACCGCGGTAGCAGTTGATGTCGACCAGGCGCTTGATGCTCAGTTGCACCTCGCTCCTCAGGGCACCCTCCACCTTGATGTTCTCGTTGATCACCGTACGGATCTTGGCCTGGTCGTCGTCCGTCCAGTCCTCTACCTTGATGTCCGGGTCAACACCGGCCTGCTCCAGGATGGAAAGGGCGGTGCTGCGGCCAATGCCGTAAATGTACGTGAGGCCGATGGCGCCACGCTTGGTCTTGGGGAGGTCGATGCCTGCAATACGTGCCATTTTCGTTGGATTTTCAGCCTTGGCGCTGCTTGAACTTGGGGTTCTTCTTGTTGATGATGTACAGGCGTCCTTTGCGGCGCACCAGTTTGCAGTCCGCTGAACGCTTCTTGATCGAGGCCCTGACTTTCATTTGGGTCGTTGTGTTCTTCTGTTGCTCACGATTTGTAGCGGAAGGTGATGCGTCCCTTGGTCAAGTCGTAGGGACTCATTTCCACTTTTACCTTGTCTCCGGGAAGGATGCGGATGTAGTGCATTCGCATCTTGCCCGAGATGTGCGCCACGATCACGTGGCCGTTCTCCAGCTCCACGCGGAACATGGCATTGCTCAACGCCTCCTTAATGACGCCGTCCTGCTCTATGTTCCCTTGCCTGCTCATTCGTTCTTCCTCCTGTTCAATTTCGGCCTACGGCCGGTTTGTTCATGTTCATGTGGTTCACACCACTTCCATTCCTCTTTCCTTCAGCACATCCTCGATGTAGCTGAACGTTGATAAGACCTCTGCCTGTCCGCGGCGCACGGCTATGGTATGCTCGAAGTGCGCGCTGGGTTGGCCATCCTGCGTTACCACGGTCCAGCCGTCCGCCAGTTGGCGCACTTCCTTGCGGCCCATGGTGATCATGGGCTCCACGGCTATGGCCATGCCCTCGGTGAGCCGGGTGCCATGCCCTCGCCTGCCGTAGTTGGGCACATCGGGTGCTTCGTGCAAATTGCGCCCAACGCCGTGGCCCACCAGTTCGCGCACCACACCGTAGCCATGGGCCTCGGCATGCTGCTGCACCGCGTGGCCGATGTCGCCGGTGCGTTGGTTGGCGACGGCCTGGGCAATGCCCAATGTCAGGCATTCCTTTGTTACGGCCAGCAGCGACTTCACCTCGGGGGCCACCTCGCCCACCATGAAGGTGTATGCGCTGTCGCCGTAGAAGCCGTTCATCAGCACGCCGCAGTCCACGCTGGCCACGTCGCCTTCCTTCAGTACCCGTTTGCCGGGCAGGCCATGCACCACTTCCTCGTTCACGCTGATGAGCAGCGTGCTGGGGCAGCCGTACAGGCCCTTGAAGCCGGGGATGCCCCCGTTGTCGCGGATGAACTCCTCCGCCATCTTGTCGAGGTCGCCGGTGACCACGCCAGGCGCGACCACGCGGGCCACTTCGGCCAAGGTCTTACCAACAAGCAAAGAACTGGTCCTTACCAATTCGATCTCCTCACTGCTCAACCGGTTAACGGTCCTGGCCATGCTATCCTGCCAAGCCGAAGGCTGAACTCGTCCTTCCTTTGATACGTCCGGACTTCATCAGTCCGTCGTAGTGCCTCATCAACAAATAGCTCTCGATCTGCTGTAGCGTATCGAGCAGCACGCCCACCATGATCAGAAGCGAGGTTCCGCCGAAGAATTGGGCGAACCCTTGCTTCACGCCGGCCATGCCCACGAACGCCGGCAGTATGGCCACCAGGCCCAGGAAAATGGATCCCGGCAAAGTTATGCGGCTCAGCAGATCGTCGATGTACGATGCGGTCTGCTTCCCCGGTTTGATCCCTGGAATGAACCCGCCGTTGCGCTTCAGGTCATCCGAAAGCTGGTTCGGGTTCACGGTGATGGCGGTGTAGAAATAGGTGAAGGCCACCACCATGAGGAACAACGTAAGGTTGTAGGGGAAGCTTTCGTAGTCGGTGAATTTCTGCAGCCACATGGGCGGGTTGCCATTGAACACGGGCATTTGTGCCACGTACATGGGCACCAGCACAATGGCCTGTGCGAAGATGATTGGCATAACACCCGCCGCGTTCACCTTCAGCGGAATGTAGTTGCGGACCCCGCCGTACTGCTTATTGCCCTGCACGCGCTTGGCGAATTGCACGGGTATCCGGCGCGTGCCCTGCACGAGCAGCACGTTGAGCGCGATGATCACCAGCCAGAGCACCACTTCGAGCAGGATCACCACCATGCCGCCGCCGCCTGTGGCGCGGCCGATGAACTCCTGCAGGAAGGATTCCGGCAGGCGCGCGAGGATGCCGATCATAATGATCAGGGAGATCCCGTTGCCCAGGCCGCGCTCGGTGATGCGCTCGCCGAGCCACATCACGAACAGGGTGCCCACGGTAAGGATCACGATGCTGGTGAACATCCAGAACTGCCCTTCAGGCCGGGCCCCTGCATCCACGTAGGTGAGCAGGTAGCCCGGGGCCTGGAACACGCAGATGAGGATGGTGATGTAGCGTGTCCACTGGTTGATCTTCCGGCGGCCGCTTTCCTCTTTCTGCATTTTCTGCACCATGGGCACGGCGATGCCGGCCAACTGCATGATGATGCTGGCGCTGATGTACGGCATTACGCCGAGCGCGAAGATGCTGGCCCTTGTGAAGGCCCCGCCGGTGAATATGCTCAGCAGGTCCACCAGGCCTGAACCGGCACCGGTTGCACTGCCCAAGCGGCTGCTGTCCACACCGGGCAGCGCGATGAAGCTACCGATACGGAAAACCAGCAACAGCCCGAGCGTGATCAGGATCCGCGTGCGCAGTTCCTCGATCCGCCAGATGTTCTTGACCGTTTCGATAAAGTTCTTCATCGGCGTGTATCCACTAGCTCGGTTCTGCCTCCCTTGGCCTCAATGGCGCTTTTTGCGGTAGCGCTGAATGCATGGGCCTTCACTTCCAATGCGCCGTTCAGTTCGCCGCGGCCCAGCACCTTCACCAGGTCCTTGCCCGAGATCAGTCCGTTGGTGCGC
>JBIQMI010000043.1:0-17800 GCA_044463585.1 Cryomorphaceae bacterium | reverse complement strand
CTTTTTCACTTGGGGCCAAATGTTTTCAGGGATGTATGCGCGGCTGGCGGCGCTGCACTTCTGGCCTTGGAATTCGAACGCCCCCCGGCTCAACGCGGTGGCCACAGCCAACGGGTCGGCGCTGGGGTGCGCGATCACAAAGTCCTTGCCGCCGGTTTCGCCCACGATGCGCGGGTAGCTGCGGTAGTTGGCGATGTTGTTGCCTATTTCGCCCCAAATGGTGCGGAACACCCCCGTGCTGCCGGTAAAGTGAACCCCCGCGAAATCCTTGTGCCGGAAAATGGTGTCGCCCACCATCTTGCCGTCCACATGGATCAGGTTGATCACACCATCGGGCAGGCCCGCGGCGCGGAAAATGTCCATGATGGCCTGGGCGGAATAGATCTGGCTATTGGCGCATTTCCATACCACGGTGTTGCCCATCAAGGCAGGGGCGCTGGGCAGATTGCCCGCAATGCTGGTGAAGTTGAACGGAGTAAGGGCGAACACGAATCCTTCCAGTGCGCGGTATTCCAGCCGGTTCCACATGCCATGGGCGCTGTTGGGCTGGTCGCGGTAGATCTGTGTCATGTACGCCACGTTGAAGCGGAAGAAGTCGGCCAATTCGCAGGCTGAGTCGATCTCGGCCTGGAAGGCGTTCTTGCTTTGTGCCATCATACTGGCCGCGTTGATCGAGGCGCGGTATGGGCCACTGATCAGGTCGGCCGCCTTGAGGAAAATGGCCGCGCGTTCCTCCCACGGCATGCGTTCCCAATCGCGCTTGGCCTTCAGGGCGGCATCAATGGCGGCCTTCACGTGCTTTTGCTCGCCGTGGTGGCTCATGCCCAGTATATGGCCATGGTCATGCGGCATCGTCATTTTCCGCTGGTCCTTGGTCTCCACGGCCTCTCCACCGATCCACATCGGCGCATCCATGCGCAACTTCAGGCGACGGTCGTACTCGGCCTGCAGTTCGGCCCGCTCGGCCGAGCCGGGGGCATAGCTTTTGACGGGTTCGTTATAGGGTGGGGGAGGTGTGAATATGGCGTTGCTCATGGTATGGTTGCTAGGCCCTTGCTGGGCATTGCAAAGATACCCTTGGCCAACGCTCAATTGGCGATGATGGGGCACTGCAGGTGGAAGGACGGGATGGCCACGTCGAACTCGCGGTCGAGGTCGAGGTCGCGCATGGTGTAGCTGCCCTCCATGCGGCCCAATGGGCTGCGCAGCTCGCAAAAGCTGGTATAGGTGAACTGTTCACCGGGCTGCAGCACGGGCACCGCGCCCACCACGCCCGGGCCTTCAACCTCGGCGCGCGGCGCCAAACTGTCGAAGATGTGCCAATGGCGCCGCAACAGTTGCACGGTGGAGCGGCTCCGGTTGGCAATGGTGATCCTGTAGCTGAACAGGTAGCGGTCATCCATGGGGGCGCTTTGATCAGCCTCGTAGTGGGCGATCACACTAACGCGTATGCCTTGGGTTACCGCGGTTGCCATCGTTCAGTGCAAGTCTAACACTTTCCTCCTTGGGATTGTGCGCATGGCGACCGCCCTATCCCTTCCGGCTGTTCAAGAAACGGACGCCCATGAGCCGATCACAGCGCAAGGTGTAGTCGCGGATGTAGACCAGCACCGTGTAATCATTCTCCGTTTGGTAATGCGAACCTTCCAGCAAGGCGAGGTCGGGCACGGTGGAGCCGGTGGGCATGAAGGCGTACATGTAATCGAAGTAGCCTTGCTTGACCAAGATCCGGGCGGTGTAGGTTTTCTTGGCCTCGTCCCAGGTGCAGCGGAACGGCTTAAGGCACTGGAAATCGCTGATGGCGCCGTACACGTATACATCTCCGCCAAGCTGCTGATAGGTGCGCGGCAGGGTGAAATCCACATAGAGGTAATCGGCGCTGAGCGGATCGCCCGGCACGAGGTCGTTGCGCACGAGGTATTTGCCGTTGATGTCGGGCTGGTCGAGGTACACGCGGAATTCCCGCTTTTCCTCGGGCAGCAGCACGGCCTCGTCCAACCCTTCGGGCGAGGTGGTGAAATGGGCCACTCGCGTGGTTGAATAACGGGTGCTTTTCAGGTCCGCGCCACGCCATTCATTTCCTCCGGCAAACAAGCCCTGCTTGGGATTGTCATACACCAGTTCGGCGTCGCGGATGAATTTCGGGCGAAAGCCGGTGCGTGCATCGTCCCAACGGTTGTTCTGCAGCACCACCACCTGCAGATCGGTGAAGGGATCGGGCACGGTGATGCCGGGATAACGAATCGTGAGGTCGAGTTGCTGGTCGAGGTCGCGCCGCTCAATTTCGCGGCTGGGCACTATGCGGGCGTCCACCTTCACCCTGTCCTCGAAGACCATGAAGCGGCGCGTCAGAACGAGGTCGTCCTGATCGGTGCCCCGATAAACCTTCAGCAGGTAATTGCCCGATACCGTGGGGCGCATCATTTCGTTGGGAAACTCCAACTCGTACTGCAGGAAGGGTTGCAGGGTATTGAAGCTTTGCCTGGGCGTGGGCACGAAATCATTGGGCATGCCATTGATGTACTGGCTCGGCGAGAGGTCGCTGGGCGTCCAGTCGGCGTTGCAATGGACAAGGGTGTAATTGAGGTTCTCCGCGTCCGGGGAAAAATCATCGAAACGCAGCACCAGCGGGTCCGTGCTGCCCAACTCGATCATAGGTGGCGATAGCTCGAAGCCTTTTTTGAAAAGCTGCACGGTATGGATACCCGGTTTGTAGGTGTGGTTTTCATAGCGCACTTCTTTTGGCGAATAGTATTCCTCGCGTGCTGAAGCGGCCGGCTGTGTAGCGGTGCAAGCGACCAGGCCGAGCAGGAAGAGCCATTTTGGGTGGAGCTTTGGCATGGAGTGCAAGGTAGCGCGGAAGCAATTTGCCAATGTGCCAATTCGCCAATGTGCCAATGGGTTCGTGGCCTTGCGGCTTCGCCGCTCGGATCGCGGTTCTTTCTGCCTCGCGGCTTCGCCTCTCGGATCGCGGTTCCTTCTGCCTCGCGGCATCGCCTCACGGATCTTGGTTCTTCTGCCTTGCGGCTTCGCCTCTCGGAGCGGGGTTCCTTCTGCCTCGCGGCTTCGCCTCTCGGATCGTGGGTCTTTCTGCCTCGCGGCTTCGCCTCTCGGACCTTGGTTCCTTCTGCCTCTGGACTTTGCCGCTCGGATCGTGGTTCTTCTGCCTCGCGGCTTTGCCTCTCGGATCGCGATTCTTTCTGCTTCGCGGCTTCGCCTCTCGGATCGTGGTTCCTTCTGCCTCGCGGCTTCGCCTCTCGGACCTTGGTTCTTCTGCCTCGCGGCTTCGCCTCTCGGATCTTGGATCTTTCTGCCTTGCGGCTTCGCCTCTCGGATCTTGGTTCTTCTGCCTTGCGGCTTCGCCTCTCGGATCGCGGTTCCTTCTGCCTCGCGGCATCGCCTCACGGTCCTTGGTTCCTTCTGCCTCGCGGCTTCGCCTCTCGGAGCGCGATTCTTTCTGCCTCGCGGCTTCGCCTCTCGGATCTTGGTTCTTCTGCCTCTGGGTGTTGCCGCTCGGTTGGGTGACACTCAATATTTCTGGGATTGCGTCCCGTCCCGCTTTGCGTGCCGGGCCGCTTTCCCGTGGGGGGAGGCTTCGATCAACAAGCCCCGGAGGCTTTGCCTCTGGTTTTGCCATGCCCCCAAGCCCTTCGAGCAAGCTCGGGGCTTGGGGGCATGGCAAAACCGCCCCTATCGGGGCGGCTTGTTGATCGGCGGAGAGGGAGGGATTCGAACCCCCGGTGCCCTTGCGAGCACTTCTGTTTTCGAGACAGACCCGATCGACCACTCCGGCACCTCTCCAACTACGGTCAGTGGCTTTCCTCGGCCTCCGACCTTTTTTGGGCGCGTGATCCTTCCACCAGGAAGTAGCCCAGGAATACAAGTGCCACCAAGGCCACGAAGCTGATCAGGCCGGTGGAATTGGATACTTCCTCGGTACTGAGGATGGCCGGTTGGAGCGGGATCAGGAAGGCCACCAACCATACCAGGTGGCCCAACAGGTTGCGTTTGTTCATGACGTTGGTTTCGGCGGCAAAGTAAGCAGAAGACGATCGTTACCTCACTTGCGCTGGTCCATGGGCACGTAATCGCGCTTTTGGGCACCGGTGTAGATCTGGCGCGGGCGGCTGATGGGCTCGCGGTTCTCCACCATTTCCTTCCATTGGGCGATCCAGCCGGGCAGGCGGCCCATGGCGAACATCACGGTGAACATGCGCGTGGGGATGCCGATGGCGCGGTAGATGATGCCGCTGTAGAAATCCACGTTCGGGTACAGCTTGCGCTCGATGAAATATTCGTCCTTCAGTGCGATCTCTTCCAAGTGGCGCGCAATGTCCAGCACCGGGTCGTTGATGCCCAGGCGCCCCAAGATCTCGTCGCTGCTGCGCTTGATGATCTGTGCTCGCGGATCGAAGTTCTTGTAAACCCGGTGCCCGAAACCGAACAGGCGGAACGGGTCGTCCTTGTCCTTCGCCTTGTCCACCCATTTCTGGATGTCGCCGCCATCGTTGCGGATGGTCTCGAGCATTTCGATCACTTGCTGGTTGGCCCCGCCATGCAAGGGTCCCCACAGCGCCGCAATGCCGGCCGAGATGGCGCTGTACAGGTTGGCCTGCGAGCTGCCCACCATGCGCACGGTGCTGGCGCTGCAGTTCTGCTCATGGTCGGCATGCAGGATCAGCAGCTTGTTCAACGCGTCCACCACCACCGGTTCCGGTTCGTACTCCTCGGTGGGCAGGCCGAACATCATGTGCAGGAAATTGGCCACGTAGTCCAATTTGTTGTCGGGGTACATGTACGGGTGCCCCAGCGTGTTCTTGTAGCTGATCGCGGCCAACGTGGGCATTTTGGCGATCAAGCGGTAAATGGTCCGCTCAACGTCCTTGCTCGGGCGGTTGGGCGTTTGGCTCTTCGGGTAGAAGGTGCTGAGCGAGCTGACCATGGCCGAAAGGATCCCCATGGGGTGCGCATTGCTGGGGTAGAATTGAAGGAAGCCCTTCATTTTCTCGTGCACCAGCGAGTGGTACCGGATGTTGCCCTCGAACTCCGCGAGCTGCTGCTTGTTCGGCAGTTCGCCGTTCAGGATCAGGTAGGCCACCTCAAGGAATTGCGCCTTTTCGGCAAGCTGCTCAATGGGGTAACCGCGATAGCGGAGGATGCCCTTCTCGCCATCGAGAAAGGTGATGGCGCTGGTGGTGGCCCCGGTGTTCTTGTAGCCGAGGTCGAGCGTGATGTAGCCGGTTTCGCCACGCAACTTGCTGATGTCGATCGCCTTTTCTCCCTCACTTCCCGTGATCACAGGGAATTCGTACGTCTTGCCATCAAGGATGATCTTCGCGGTCTCGCTCATTATGTTGCGTGCTGATAAATGGGTCGGTGTGAAATCGATCGCGAAATTAACGCGCCACACGGATCTTCAGGGTGACTGATTGCCAAATACAGGAAATGGGCGGCATTGCACGCCCTGTGGCACGTTCAGCACACCGCCCGCCGTGCGCATGAACGCGAAAGGCCGCGCGGTCGGCGCGGCCTTTCAACATGTTCCCTTTGTTCAATTGGCGGTGGGGGCGGCCGTGCCGGTCTTTACCGGTGAGGTGGGCGCCGTAGTGCCAGCGACAACGTCACCCGCGATCCGGATGACCTTGCTGGGCGAATTGGTGGCGTTGCTGGTGATGGTGACCGACTTGTTGATGGGCCCGAGGCGGTTGGTGTCGTATTTCACCGTAATGACCGTGGATGCACCGGGTGCAATTGGGGCGGTGTCGCACTTGGGCACCGTGCAACCGCATGAGCCTGCACAATTGCTGATGATCAGCGGCTGGTCGCCCGTGTTGGTTACCTTGAACTCGCAGGTGCCGTTGGCCCCTTGGTCGATGGTGCCATAGTTGTGCACCTCCTTATCGAGGCTGATCATGGGGCCCCCGGTGGAGGCTTGGGCAAAAGCCCCGAGGGCCAGTGCAAAAAGGCCGAGCGTTGCGATGTACTTTTTCATTCTTGTTGTTTGGAAAGTGCTTGGCCAAAATTGAGGCCACAGGCTGAATGGCGGCATGGGTTTAACCAAAGGTTAACAAACCGGGCACTATGCGCGGCTTGCCAAGGCCGGCCCGCTGCCAAGAAAAAAGGCCGCCATCGGCGACCTTTTTCCCACAGTGGTGGTACGGCTCAGTTGGCCGTGGGCGCCACCGGGCTGTTGGTTTTCACCGGTGAGGCAGGTGCTGCACTATCGGCCGGGCGCACTTCCCCCTTGATGCGCACGATCTTGTTGGGGTTGTTGGTGGCATTGCTGGTGATGGTCACCGACTTGTTGATCGGGCCGGGACGGTTCGTGTCATACTTGACGGTAATGGTGGTGGTGGCACCAGGGGCCACGGGCGCGGTATCGCACTTGGGCACGGTGCAACCGCAACTGCCCTTGCAGCTGCTGATGATCAAGGGCTGGTCGCCCGTGTTGGTCACCTTGAATTCGCAGGTCCCGTTGGCCCCATAGTCGATGGTGCCATAGTCATGCACCTCCTTGTCGAGGCTGATCATTGGGCCGCTGCCGCCAACTGCGCGGGTGTTCTCTTGTGCGTACGCGCCCAACATCAGGACGCTCATGGTGAGGGTTGCGAAGAGCTTTTTCATTTACAGTCTTGAGTGTTGTTTCAATTCAGTCCCAAAGTTCGCTCCCTTGTTCGGGCAACGGGGGGACATTAACCAAAGTTTAACACGATTCCCGCTCCAGATGCGGGATTCGGCGCGGGCTGGTGCAACTTTGGTGCCATGATCGGCCTTGTGGGCGGGTGGCGGTTGGTGAAGGAGGCGTTGCAAGGAGGTGACCGCGATTACACGGCCATGGGCCTTCGGCGCGCGGTGGTGTTGTTGAGCATACCCATGGTGCTTGAAATGGCGATGGAGTCGCTGTTCGCCCTGGTGGATGTGTTCTTCGTAAGCCGCTTGGGCACCGATGCCGTTGCCGTGGTGGGCCTTACCGAGGGCGTGATGATGCTGATCTATGCCTTGGCCTGGGGTTTGGCCGCGGGCATTACGGCGGTGGTTTCGCGCCGCACCGGCGAAAAGGACGCGGAAGGGGCCAACCGGGCCGCGGCACAGGGCCTTTTCATAGCGGTGGCACTGGGGTTGTTGCTGGCGCTGCCCGCAATTCCACATGCCGGCACCTTGCTGCGTTTGATGGGCGCAACCGGGGAGGTGGAGGCGCTTGGCCGGCCGTTCATGGCGCTGATGCTGGGCAGCAACGTGGTGATCCTGCTGTTGTTCGCCATCAATGCCATCTTTCGCGGAGCCGGCAATGCGGCCTTGGCCATGCGCGCGCTGTGGCTGGCCAATGGAGTGAACATCGTGCTGGACCCGTTGCTCATTTTCGGGCTGGGGCCCGTGCCCGCCATGGGTGTTACCGGGGCGGCAGTGGCCACGATCATTGGCCGCGGCTGCGGGGTGGTGTACCAGTGCTGGCATTTGTACGATGGGCGTGGCAAGGTGAAGCTGGCCGCCAGGCACCTGCGCCCGGCGTGGGATGCCCTTTGGCGCATTGTGCGCTTGTCCGGCGCAGCGGCCGCCCAATTCCTCATTGCCTCGGCCAGTTGGTTGGTGCTGGTGCGTGTGGTGGCCGGCTTTGGCAGCGATGCCGTGGCCGGGTACACCATAGCGGTGCGGGTCATTGTGGTGGTGCTGTTGCCCGCGTACGGCATCTCCAATGCGGCCAGCACCTTGGTGGGGCAGAATTTGGGTGCCGGAAGCCCCCAACGCGCTGAACAGAGCACGTGGCTGTGCGGCCACATCAACATGGTGTACATGACCACCATGACCGTGGTCTTCCTTTTACTTGCGCCCGTCCTCATCGGGTGGTTCTCCACCAGCGATGCCGTGCTGCACACGGGCGTGCAGGCGTTGCGCATCGTGAGCCTGGGTTATTTTTTCTTCGCCTACGGCATGGTGCTGTCGCAGGCCTTCAACGGAGCGGGCGATGCCATGACCCCGGTTTGGTTGAACCTCATCTGCTTTTGGATGGTGGAGATCCCGCTTGCCTGGTACCTCGCATTCAGCATGCAGGCACCCACGGGCGTGTTCATCTCCATCGCTTTCAGCGAAAGCTTGCTGGCCGTGCTATCGGCGTTGGTATTCCGGCGGGGCCGCTGGAAAGCGGTCAGCGTGTAGCGCCGGGTCACGGTTGGGCCGGCAGCCGTGGTTTACCCTCGGCCTCCCACTTCAGCACGGTATCCAGGATCTGCTCGATCTTCCGGCTGTCCGCCCATGTGCCCCGAAAGATCAAGCGGCCTTCACGGTCCACCACATAGGCACCATTGGGCACGTTTCCATACGCCCTCAACACAGCATCGTCCAGCCCGTCCACCAGAACATGCAGTGCGGTCATGGTGGCCAATTCACGGGCATAGCCGCGCTTTTGGTCCAGGTCCTTCGGTACCGGATAGGCCCTGAATTTCTTTTTGTCCCCGGGGTGCAGCTCTTTGCCATAGACCACGAACAGCTCCACCTGCGCCGTGTCGTACTTGGTCCGTAGCCTGTCCCAGTAGGGGAGCTGCGTGCGTGCGGGCGGGTTCGAAAGGCTGGCGAACATGAATGCACGCAGTTTCCCGTTGTGTTCCTTCAGTTTGTACGCAGCGCCTGTGCGGATGTCGGGTAGGGTGAAATCGTGCGTTCTGGCCACCATGTTGCCGCCCTCGCTGTAAGCTTGGATGTCCTTCACCGTGGCACGGATCATTTTATCGAAGTTCATCCGCCACAGGCTTACCTGGTGGCGCATCTCGCGGATCTGCTCCTTGCTGTAGCCGTTCAGGTAGAAGTCAAGGTCGTCATTGAACCTTATGCCGCCATCGCCGCGATAGGGCTGTGGATTCCAGTTGTGCACCTGCGCCGTTGCGAAACCGGTGACGAATAGGCTGGCGATGAGAAAGGCGCGGCGCATGAAGGGTGGCCAAGGGTCCGTGGCTCAAGGTTTGGCGGCCGTGCCGCGCTTGCTCTTGAAACCGGCCTGGTAGGTGCTGAATTCAGTGCCTTGCTTGTACACACCGTCGCCGAAGTACATCAAGATCGGCTCGATCTGTTCCGGGGTCATGTAACCCTGTACCGGCGTAAGCACCTGTCCTTGGCTGTCCATGTACACAATGGTGGGGTAGGCCACGCGGCCGTTCACCGGTGCTATGGCCATGGTGAGTTCGTGCGTGGCATTGCGCGAATTGGCCATGGCCGGGTTGTAGCCCGGGTTGGTGTAGGTCTTGCCATTGAGCACCACCGGGTCACCGCCCTCGGCATTGAATTTCACCGGATGGTAATTGGCGTTGATGTAATCGGCGGTTTGCTTGTCGCCGAAGGTATTGGCATCCAACATGCGGCACGGGCCGCACCAACTGGTGTACACATCGATCAGCAGGGGTTTGCCATCCTTTTTGGCTGCCTTCTGGGCGGTCTCCAGGTCGGTCCATTTCACCAATGGGCCGGGGGTTTGGGCGCTGAGGGCCGGCGCGAAAAGGGCGAGCGCGCAGGCCATGAACAGGGTGCGGATCGGGTGCATTTTGTTAGGCTTCATCGGGGCGGTCGGGCAAGGTTCATGCCGCATTCAACGGTTGGGTGAAGGGATCAGTGTATGCCTTTCATCAGGCGGCGTATCAGAGGCGAAATGGCGATCAGGGCCACACCGAGGATCAGGCCGTAGAAGGCGAATTCGCGGTAGCCATCGGTATAGGCAAGCAGCTTGCCGTAGTTGGGCGTGGAGTCGTCCACACTGATGCCAGCGCCCAGCAGGCCCGCGGCATATTGGCCGTAGGCGCTGGCCAGGAACCACATGCCCATCATCAGGCCTTGTATCGACTGCGGGCTCAACTTGGTCATCAGGCTAAGACCGATCGGTGAGAGGCACAGCTCGCCGAAGGTGATCACCAAATAGGCGAGCACGAAGATGTTCATCGAGGTGAGGCCGTCCTCCTCGGTGGCGAAGAACACCGTGCTGTAGAATACATAGAACGCCGCGCCCAGCAACAGGAAGCCGAGCCCGAATTTCACCACCGAATTGGGCTCCAGCTTCCGTTTGCTCAACCAGATCCAGAGCAGGCCCACCAGCGGCGCGAACAGGATGATGAACAGGGCGTTGGCCCCGTTGTTCACCACGTTGGGGTCCATGGGAATGAAGCCCAGCAGCTCGTGCCTGAGGTTGTTGAGGGCGAAGATGCTGAGCGAGCCTCCGGCCTGTTCGTACAGCGCCCAGAACACAATGGAGAAGAGGATGAAGATCAGGGCCGCATGCAGCCGCTTTTGCACGCGGTTGCCCTTGATCATGGCGAGGATGAGCGCAATGGCCGTGGCGATCCAAACGGTCTGCTCGGCAATGGTGCCCACGCCGCGGCCCATGGTTACCAGCACCTGCAGCGCACCGGTAAGCAGCACCAGCGCTGCGCTTACGCTCAGCCACAGCGGCGCTCCCGCTGCACCGTCGGCATCGGTGAGCTTGCGCATGATCAGCAGCAGGTAGGCCAGTGCCACCGGGCCGATCACGTACATGAAGAGGTCGGTGTACTGGGTGTTGGTCACCAGCACAAGAATGAGCGGTATGCACAGCAAGGTGCCGATGTACACGGCAAATTCCTTCAGCCGTTTGGACCTTGGCGTATCGGTTTCGCGCAGGGGCGAAAGCCCGATCGGGCCCATGTGCTTGCGGTAAAGCCAGAAGTTGAGCAGGCTGATCGTCATTACGATGCTCACCAGCAAAAAGGCCCACCGCCAGCTGTGGTGCTTGCCCACATAGATCATCAGCGAACCGCCGAGCAGTGCGCCGGCGTTGATGCCCGAGTAGAAGAGGCTGAAGCCGGCATCGCGCCGCGGATCCCCTTCATGGTACAGCTGGCCCACCATGGTGCTGATGTTGGGCTTGAAGAAGCCCGTGCCGATGATGGAGAAGCAGATGCCGATGTAGAACAGGTCGTGCGGGGAGAAGGCGATCACCAGGCCGCCCAGGATCATCATGGCGGCGCCCCAGAACAGCGATTTCTGGAAGCCGAGGATCTTGTCGGCGAACAGGCCGCCCACGAAGGTGAAGGCGTACACAAAGGCCTGGATGGCGCCGTACTGCAGGTTGGCCACTTTCGATTCCAGGTGCAGCTCGCTCACCATGAACACCACCAGCATGCCGCGCATGCCGTAGAAGCAGAACCGCTCCCACATTTCGCTGCCCGCCAAATGCCAGAGCTGCTTGGGGTACTTCCCCTTGAAGCCACGGATCTCTTCCAAGGTCGTCTCCATGTTTTATCGGTGCAGGGCCCGCGGGCCGGTTGTTGGGTCACAAGGATAAGCAGCGGCCGCCGAGCGGCGCAAGATCCTTCATCCGCGGTGGGTCAATGAATGTTCTTTTCGCGCATGATCGAGCGCAGCCAGGGCAGCATGAACAGCATGAGCACCGCGGCGCCCAAGGCCAGCCCGAAGTTCATCAGGAAGAAGTTCTCCTTCTGCCCGAAGTTGTCCCAAAGGCTGGAAAGGATGCCGCTGAGCTTGTTGCCCACCGAGGTGGAAAGGAAAAAGCCGCCCATCATCAGCGCGGTAAGCCGTGTTGGGCTGAGCTTGCTCACCAGCGATAAGCCCATGGGGCTTAGGCACAATTCGCCCACGGTGATCACCCCGTAGGTGCCCACCAGCCACCAACTGCTGGCCTTGCTCTCCAGGTTGTTGGTGGCCATTACGGCGCCCACCATCACAAGGGCGGAAATGGCCGTGATGAACAGGCCCAGCGCGATCTTGCCCGGGGTGGAGGGCTCCCGCCGCCGGCTGCGCAAAAAGCCCCAGAAGCCCACCACGATCGGGGTGAGCAGGATGATCCAGAACGGGTTGATGCTCTGGTACAGTTCAGTGGAATACAGTTTCAGGCCCTGCCCTTCGGCCGGTACCTGGCCTGGGGGCAGGTTGCTGAAGTAGGCGGCGCTGCGGGCATCGGTTTCCGGGCCGCGGTTGGTCACCGCCTGCACCATGCCCACCGGCTCCGCCACCTTGGCCACGGCGGCCGGCATTTCGCGGTCGGTGTAGCGCTCGGCCCATACGGTAAGCGCATCGCCGTTCTGCTTGAACACGGCCCAGAAGATCACGATGCAGCCGTAAACGGCCAATAGGCCGCCAATGGGCCGTTTGTCCTCGGGCCGTGCGGTGATGAAGAGGTAGATGAAGAAGGCGATCACCGGTATGCAACCGAAAATGAAGGCATCGTTGGTGTCGCTGCCGAACACATTGCCGGGGATCAGGTAGCCCAGCAGCCCGAACGCGAACATGGGCAGCAGCACCACCAGCATGATCCGGCCCAGCGACATGTCGCCTGGCTCCATGGGCTTGGTCACATCGGCCTCCTTCACGTGGCGCTGCCCGAACAAGAGCACCAATATGCCGATCACCATGCCCACGCCGGCCGCGGTGAAGGCGTGGCCCCAACTGTAATTGATCCGCAGGTAGGCGGCCACGAAGTTGCAGACGAAGGCACCGATGTTGATGCCCATGTAGAAGATGTTGTAGCCCGCATCCTTGTTCTCGCGGTAGCGGTCATCGTTGTACAGGTTGCCCACCAACGTGGAGATGTTCGGTTTGAACAGGCCATTGCCGAGGATGATCAACAACAGCGATACGTAGAACGCCGTGGTGCTGTGGATGGCGAGCCCGAAGTAGCCTGCTGCCATGAGCGAGGCACCCGCAAAAATGCTCCTGCGGTAGCCCAGCACGCGATCGGCCAGCAGGCCGCCGATGAAGGGGGTAAGGTACACCAACCCGAGATAGGTGCCGTACACGTCGCTTTTCTGCACGTTGCTGAAGCCCATGCCTCCATTGTCCCAAGAGTCCAGCATGTAGAGGCTGAAGATCCCGAGCATGAGGTAGTAGCCGAAGCGTTCCCACATCTCGGTGAAGAAGAGTACATACAGGCCCTTGGGGTGCTTGCCCGTGGCGTTGGTTGTCATGGTCAAGTGTGTGAAGGTGGGAAAGTGCGACAGGAAAGAATGAAGGGGGGCGAGAGAAGCAGGTAAAGAAGAAGGCTGGAAAACGGGAAGAACGGTTAGGGCAGATGGACCAATAGCGGAACCTGGGTATGGGGCGCAAGGGCTTCATTCGCTCTGTCCCTCTCACTCGCTGATTCCTCCCTGGCCTATTCCTACCTGACCCGATCACCGTATTACGCCATCACGCCCATGGTCCGTTCCCTTCCATCCGGTTCAATTCACTCCATGCATGCGTTTCTGCAACCAGCGGTGGATCACCAGCAACAGAACAGCAGCGGTTCCGCTGAGCGCGATGAACACCAGGAAGAAATCGAACAGGTTATCGATGCTGAAGCCCACGAAGTTGGGGATGGCAGCCTTGCCGCTGGCCAGGTCCTCGGCGCTGGGCGGGATCAGGCCGCTGAGGGTGCCGGCGAACTTGTTGGCCGCGGCATTGGCCAGGAACCATGTGCCCATAAGCAGCGAGGAAAGGCGCAACGGGGCTAATTTGCTCACCATGCTCAGCCCAATGGGCGAGAGGCAGAGTTCGCCCATGGTGTGCAGGCCGTACAAGGTGATCAGCCACCACATGCTGATCTTGGCAGAGGGGGCGACACCGTGCACGCCAAAGGCGATCACCGCGTAGCCCAAGGCCAGCAAGCCGAGGCCCAAGGCCATTTTCAAAGGAGAGGAAGGCTCAAGCCCACGCTTCCCCAGGAAACCCCAGAACATGCTGAACAAAGGGGCCAAGGTGATGATGAAGATCGGGTTCACGCTCTGGAAGTAGGACGCGGGCATCTCCCAACCAGCGATGTGGCGGTCGGTTTGCCGATCGGCGAACAGGGTGAGCGAGGCGCCGGCCTGCTCGAAGCAGGCCCAGAAGAAGATGACGAAGAAGGCCAGGATGAAGATCACGCTGATGCGCTGCTTTTCCTGTTTCACCAAGGCCTTGTCGCTGAAGATGATGATCGGCATGGCCACCATGGCCCCGTAGATCAAATAACCCACCAGGTCGATATCTGAACTGAACCACGATTTGAAGTTGAGCAGCACGAAAATGAAGGCCACCGATCCGATGATGGTGAGAATGGTGGCCTTGTCCATCTTCTTTTTCGGCATGCCCACCGGGGTGCCATCGTCATGCACGAGGTACTTGTTCTTCAATAGCTCGAAGGTGAACGTGCCGATGAGCATACCAATACCGGCGGCCAGGAAACCCCATTTGAAATCGAAGGGATTGCCGGTGTCGCCCAATCCACCGCATACGAGCGGCGAGAAGAGGGCACCCAGGTTGATGCCCATGTAGAAAATGGTGAACGCGCGATCGATGCGCGGGTCGTTGGGCGGATAGAGCTGGCCCACCATGGTGCTGATGTTCGGCTTGAAGAAGCCATTGCCGATGATCAGGAAGGTGAGGCCCGCCCACATGGCGCTAACGGCCGCGACACTTTCGACCTCTTTGCTGCCGGTGATCAGGGTGGCACTGAAGAAGAGGAGGAATTGGCCGAGCGCCATAAGCAATCCGCCCACGAGAATGCTCCGTCTGTTGCCCCAGAAACGGTCGCTGATGTAGCCGCCCAGCAGCGGCGTCAGGTACACCAGGCCCGTGTAGCTTCCGTACACGTTGCTGGCATTCTGGTCGGTCATGAACAGGGCCTGCACCATGAACAGCATGAAGATGGCCCTCATGCCATAGTAGCTGAACCGTTCCCACATTTCGGTAACGAACAGCAGGTACAATCCTTTCGGGTGGCCTTTGGCGGCGGCCGTGGTTTGTTGCATGGTGGATGGACTTGTTGGTTTTTTCGGCGGGGCAAGGTAGAAGAATGCAGCGACCTCCCGAACGGCCCGTTTGCCAATTCGGCAATGGGCCGTTGGGGCCGGGGCTCAAAGCTTTTCCAGCAGGAAGTCGGTCATCAGTTTGAACAGGTGCAGCCGCGTGGTGCCGCCATAGATGCCGTGGTTGCGGTCGGGGTAGATCATTTCGGAGAACTGCTTGTTGGACCGTACCAGGGCGCTGGTCATTTCCGCGGCATTCTGGTAGTGCACGTTGTCATCGGCCAGGCCGTGCACCATCAGGTAGGCGCCCTTCAATTCGGCCACATGGTTGATCGGGCTGTTGTCGTCGTAGCCATGCGCGTTGTCCTGGGGCAGGCCCATGTAGCGTTCGGTGTATATGCTGTCGTAATAGCGCCAATTGGTTACGGGCGCCACTGCAATGGCCGCCTTGAAGGTGTCGGCGCCCTTGGTAATGCAGAGCGAGCTCATGTAGCCGCCGTAGCTCCAGCCCTGTATGCCTATGCGCGCCGCATCCACATAGGGTTGGCGGCCCAGCCACTTGGCCACCGCGGTCTGGTCCATGGTTTCGTACTTGCCGAGCTGGCCGTAGGTCACGTGCCTGAAATCACGCCCCCGGCGACCGGTTCCCCGGCCATCGGCGCATACCACGATGTAGCCTTTCTGCGCCAACAGTTGGTGCCACAGGAAATCGCGGCCGCCCCAGCGGTCCAGTACACTGTTGCTGTTCGGGCCGCTGTACTGTGTCATGAATACCGGGTATTTCTTTCCGGCATCGAAGCCGGGCGGCTTGATCATCCAAGCGTTCAGCACCAGGCCTTCGCCCACATCCACCTGCAGGAATTCCTTGGGCTGCAGGCCATATTCCGCCAAGGCCGCCTTCAACTTGGCGTTGTCCTTCAACACCTTTACCAGCTTGCCATTGCTGTCGTGCAGCGTGGTTTGCTCGGGCGTGTTGGCGGTGCTCCGCCGGTTGATGAAATACTTGAAGCCCGTACTGAAATCGGCATCGTTCATTCCGCCGCGCGGCGATAATTCCTTCAGGCCCCGGCCATCCAGGCCCACCACCCATACTTCCTGCTGCGTAGGGCCATTCTTGCTGGCGGTGAAGTACACGCGCTTGTTCTTTTCGTCCACGCCCAGCAGGCCCGTTACATCGTACGGGCCCGGAGTGAGCACGCGCTGCACTTGGCCATCGGCACTGTTCCAAACAATGTGGTTCCAGCCGTCCTGTTCATTGATCAGGATGAAGCTGCCGTCGGGCAGAAAGTGGAGGTCGTCGCCCACTTCGATGTAGGTAGGGCTGTTTTCCTTGTACACCAATTTTGGTTCCGGCGCCGTGTTGGGGGACACCTGCACGGTGTAGATGAGCTTTTCGTTCTGCAGGCGGTTCAGGCGCATGAACCATGCGGTGCCGGCGTTGGTGAAGCCGAAGCGGGGCAAATAGATGTCCGTCTCCCCGGTTCCCAAGGGAAGGGCCATGTTGGTGCCGGTGGCCAGGTCGTGCACATGCAGGCTCACCAAGCTGTTCTCCTCGCCGGCCTTGGGGTATTTGAAGCGGTACTGTTCGGGGTAAAGCTGGCCGCGGTAGTAGGTAAGCTCGTACTGCTGCACACGGCTTTCGTCGCTGCGGAGGTAGATGATCTTTTTACCATCGGTGCTCCACTCATAGCCTTGGGTGAATTCGAATTCCTCTTCATACACCCAGTCCGGCGCGCCATTGATCACCTTGTTCCATTCGCCATCGGTGGTAACAGCGGTCTCCTTCATGGTGGCCAGGTCCACGGTGTACAGGTTGTTGCCGCGCATGAATGCCGCATGCGAGCCATCGGGGCTGAAGGTCGCCAGGCGCTGCTTGCCCAACGCGGTATCGGCCAGCGGCACCAGGGCCTTTGTAGCGCGGTCGTAAACGAAATTGTATGCGTAGTAGCTGTGGCGGTACAGCGGTTCCATGGCGCTGCGCACCATCAGTTTCCGTTCATCGCCGCTGAACTCGTAATCCTCCAAGGGCACCGTGCCCGTTCCACCCTCCAGCACCAGGTCCGCGCTGCGGAGCACGGTGCCTGTTTTCCGGCCGGTGCGGTATTCGTACACGTTCACCTCCAGCCCGTTGTTGCCGCGTTCAAGCGTGCTGTAATGCACGCCGTCCTTCATGCCGGCAAGGCCCGATACCTGTTCGCTGGCGAAGGTGTTGCTATACCAGATGAGCTGGTTGGTGAGGGGCTTTTGGGCGTGGGCGGAGAGTATGGATACCAATGATCCGGTCAGGAACAGGAATCGGTGCATTTCGGTTTGTGGGTGACGGCGCAAAGTAGGCCTCTCCTCCGAACATGGGCAACGGCAGGGCAAGGACGGACAAAATTTGGCAATCCGTTACCGACCTAAGGGGTTTGCGGTCGGAGCCTCCAGCTTCACGGCATCCAAAGTAACTTCGAAGGTCAGCATTTGTGGAGGGGGGATGCCATTGGGATCGGCAACGGCACGTCGCAATGCCTTGGGTGGTCCGCTGGTTGGGTCAAGCAGGGTAGCCTGGGCATTCACTTCCACGTTGACAGCGGCGTTGCCTGGGCTTGTTCCACGGGTCACGTCAAGGTTTGGTGTTGCTTGCTTGTTTATCGTGACAGCAGTTGTTCCGTCCGTGCTTTTCACCAGTACCGCGTCCACCTCGATGGCAACATGGTTTGGCCCATAGGTGGAGGGAGCGTCATCCGACTTGGATACTGACCGAGGCGATGGTTGTGCCGAAGCTTCACAGGTGAAAGCCAGTAAGATGGGGATAATGAGTCCACGGGTCATTGGGAACCAAGATTACCAGCGCGTAACGGTCACGTTGAAGTCCATGTTCAGATAGTTGGTACCTCCTCCCATCAGCCCACCGGTGTTATTGACCACGATGAAGCGAACTTGGTTGGTACGTGCCTCGATGTATTGGATCGAAACATCGGGCGGCGCAGGCCAATCACCCGCCAATGCCACGGAAACACCACTGCTCCATTGGACTCCCGGAATGTTGGCGGTAATTGTGTAGGATGTATTCGCATTGATAT
>JBIQMI010000042.1:0-17820 GCA_044463585.1 Cryomorphaceae bacterium | reverse complement strand
GGAGTTCGCCGCGGCGCTGGATCCGTCCCGCGACTGGCGCGAGCAGATCGACGCCGTCAAGTCCGACCACCCGGAACCGGCCGACCTGTTGCGGGCGTACGGGTCGGCGATGCGTGACGCGGCCCGGCACACCGAGCAGGCCGACCTGCTGGCCGTGCCGGACGGCGAGACCTGCGTGATGGACTGGGTTCCGGAGTACCGCAGGGAGGGCCTGCCGCTGGGCTGCATGGCCACCAGCCCGCCGTTCGCCCCCGGGCTGCGCAGCGAGTTCCTGATCACCCCGAACGACCCGGCGGCCCCCGAACCGCAGCGCGCCCAGCACGCCACCGCCGCGTTGCGCACCGCCGTATATGAACAAGCGGCCGCCGCTGCCCAGCAGCGAAAGGTCATGCTTGAACGTGTCGCCGCCCACGGGATTGAAGGCCACATCGAGCCTTCCCCCGGCCAAGGCCCGCTTGATCTGCACCAGTTCGTCTCCCGCGCTTCGGTCCATGGCGTGCTGCACGCCCAGTGCGCGCAGGTAATCCATTTTCTCTTTCCCCGAGGCCACGGCCAGCACCTCGCAGCCTGCGGCCAGGGCCAATTGGCAAAGCAGTTGGCCCACGCCCCCAGCGGCGCTGCGCACCAGCACTTTTTCGCCGGGCCATAAATGCGCCGCCACGCGTGCCATGTACCACGCGGTGATGCCTTGCGTGGTCATGGCCAGCACCGGTGCCATGGGCGCGTCATCGGGCACCACGGCCACCGCCCGGTAATCGGTGTGGGCCAATCGCCCGAAGCCACCGAAGCGGGTGAGGCCCACCACGCGTTTGCCCAACAGCCCGGCAGGCGTTCCGCTGCCCATGGCCACCACTCGGCCGATCACCTCATAGCCGATGACGCACGGGGGATCCGGTGCTTCGCGGTACAGGCCGCGCACTGCCATGGTATCGGCATAGTTCAATCCGAAGCCCTCGCTTTCCACCAGCACTTCGCCAGGCCCTGCAACAGGGTCCGGTATTTCGCGCAATTGCAGCACCTTTTCCGGTGGGCCATGGCCCGTCAATACCCACGCCTTCATCCGCTCAGGGTGCGGGCAGCCGCCCTTCTTCCGCCGCAACGGCGTATTCCACCACCAACTCCCGCACACGTTGAAGGTCTGACCCGGTGCCGATCTGTTCAAGCAGCGCGGCATATTCGGGCCGCTCAGCGCGGAACCGTTCAGCCGCGGGCAGGGCCGGCGAACCGCCGAAGATCGCCGGTACGATCTCGCTGTCCATGCCTTGGCTCAGGTAAGAGGCACGGCCATAGCGGATGCTCGATGCCTCAACTGAATCGTTCTGCATGCGCAAATGCGCCAAGCCATTCTCCCAGTAGTAAATGGGCCCTTGGGCCATCAGCCGCACCGGCAGGTTTCCTTCCGGCTCGATCCGGTACAGGGCGCCTTTGTTCATAAAGCCCCACACCTTGCGCGTGGCCACTTGTTTCCGCTTGCCGCCTTGCTCGTACACCACTACAAAGCGGCCCAAGCTGGGCACCACATCAATGGCGCCGTCCACCTTTTCACCTTGATCCCGGGCATGGTCCGCCGCGGAATAGTACAGCATGCCCTGGCCCAATAAGGCCGCGGGAAAAGCCAAAGCGATCAGGATGAGGTAACGCATGGCAGGCTGTGCCACGAAATATAGCAACGATCGCCTGCAACAGTATCAATATGCGGGCAGCTTGCCGCGCATCTGGCCATGCGGGCTGGAAAAGCGCCATAAAAGCATGCCTTCTGCCATGGGCCGTGCCAACGTCCGGCGCTCTTGGGCCGCAATGGGCTGCACCAATAACAGCCGGCCTTGCAGGTCGAAAAGCTCCAGTGTGCCCGGCCGTCCATCGATCTGCACGGCAAGCAGGTTTCCGGCCAAGGCGTTGAGCTGGAATGTGGATGTCGTTTCCTCCGTAATGCCAAGGCCGGTCACTTCAACCGTAACGTGGGCGGTGTCCACACGGCCACAGTTGTCGCTGGCCACATACACCACGTCAAACGTGCCCTCCGAATCGAAATGGTACTGGAAGGCGCTTTGCTGCACGATGCTGCCATCGGGCATGATCCATTGGTGGGCCGTGGCATTCAGTGAGGTTTGGGTGAATTCGGCGGTGCCGCTCCCCAGTAACGTCCAATGTGGCTGCGCCAGCGGTTCATCTATCCCGATGTTCCATGTGGGCAGGCTGTCCAGCACGGTGCCGGCGGCCATTTGTTGCAGCGTTGTGGCGATGGCGGCAGCAAGGCCCGCGGCGGGTTGTGCCCCTACCGCGGAACGGCGGAACATGGTGCTGTACAGCACGCTCGCGGCCAAATAACTGCAGGCCACGTTGGGGTGGCTGCCATCGCCCACATACAATTCCACCGCGGGCTGATCGGTGCGCATGCGTTGCCAAGCTGCGCCCGCCGGGGCGCAGGCCGATTGGCTGTCCATGGCCATTTGCAGGTAGCTGCCGCGGAGTTGCTGCTGCATGCCCGCATAGGTGCACACCGGCGGCCAACCGGGGCAGTTCTGCACATCGCCATCGCGCCGGCCCCAGGTCATGTAGAAGACAGGCACCGCACAAGGCGAGTAGGCGCGCACCGAATCCACCAGCTGCGCCGCGAAGGGAAGGCATTGCACGGCCACTTGTGCCGGAGGGAATGACGGCAGTTGGCTCTGCTCCTGCAGCACAACAAAATCCCAATTCCCCTGCCGTATCAGCGCTTGCGTGGCCGCATTGGCCGTATGGTCCTGAAAGGTGAAGCCGCCCAGTGCCGAGCTCTGCACAACAAGTGTATCGCCCAATGAGAGCGATAGCTGCCGTGTCATTTCAGGCAGATTGTTAGCCGAGGTATAGCTGTTGCCGATGAACAGCACCCGCACCTTTTGTGCGTGCACCGCGGCCACTGCCGCCAAGGCATAGGCGGATAAAATGATAGCTCTTAGCATGGCCCGAAAATACCGGCGGCCCCATCGCCGGTAACGGCCATTCCCAGCACTACCCTTGCGCGGCCAAGGCTCACACCAGTTCGATCTCGAAGAGGTCCTCCAGTTCCAATTTCAGGCGCTGCTTCACGCCCTCCACGTCCAGCAGCCCGCCAAGCTCCTTCGCCATGCACGTAACGCCCTTATCGGTAATGCCGCAGGGCACAATGTGGTCGAAGTACGAAATATCGGTATTCACATTGAAGGCGAATCCGTGCATGGTCACCCAGCGGCTGGCCTTCACCCCGATGGCGCAGATCTTCCGCGCTTTGGCGGGGTCCTGCGGATCAAGCCAGACCCCGGTCAGCCCCTCGATCCGGCCCGCCTTGATCTTGTAGGCCTCCAGCGTACCGATCACCGCCTCTTCCAGCGTACCGATAAACCGGCGCATGTCATGGAAGAAATGATCAAGATCGAAAATGGGATACCCCACGATCTGCCCCGGCCCATGGTAGGTGATGTCGCCACCGCGATCGATCGGAAAGAACTCCACGCCTTCGGCACGGAGCTGGTCCTCATTCCACCTCAAGTGGCCCATATCGCCGCTCTTGCCCAAGGTGTACACATGCGGATGCTCACAGAACAGCAAATGGTCCTCCGTGGGCACCCGCTGCCCCGCCGGCAGGTCGCGATTGATGCGCTTGCGCTCCAGCGCGGCATTGAAGAGTTCTTTCTGGTATTGCCAGGCCTCACCGAAGGGGATGATGCCGAGATCGTTGAATTGTACCTTTTTCACGCCGCAAAGTTGATCCTCGTTAGGGGTTCGCGACAGATGAAACCGCAGGGGACGCTGAGAACGCGGAGAAAAATCAAAGGCGGGGAGCGTATGGCCGCAGAGGCGCGGAGGCGGTGAGGGTATCGCCGCCGAGGCGCAGAGGCGCGGAGAAAATCCAAGGTGGGAAGGGTATGGCCGCGGAGGCGCAGGGACGCAAGTTCCGCTTCCGGTTTATTACAAGGGAGAAAAATTAAAGAACAGCCTCAAACTGGATATTTGGGTTGAGCGCAAAGTGATCCTGGAATTGAAATCGGTCGATTCCTTCAATGATGTGCACATGGCGCAAATGTTGACCTATCTGCGTATCACGGACAATAGGCTCGGCCTGCTGATCAACTTCAACGTGCAGCTGTTGAAGCAAGGAATCAGGCGGGTAGCCCATAATTTGTAAGCCCCGGCGGCGAACTATCCTTCGCCGCACTGAGCGGTCAATAACCCTTCGCATCTCCGCGCCCTCCGTGTCCTCTGCGGTTAACCCCCGCGTTCTCTGCCCCGCAAGGGGCCTCCGTACCTTTGCACCCCATGTCCGCCCAGCTCGACGTACGCGAAAAAGTCAAGCTCCTCCCGCATAAACCAGGTGTTTACCAGTTCTTCGACAGCGAGGGGAAGATCCTCTACGTGGGCAAGGCAACCAGCTTGCGGAGCCGCGTAGGCAGCTATTTCGCCAAGGAATTGCCCAACGGCAAAACGCGGCTGATGGTGAGCAAGATCAGCGACCTGCGCACCATCGTCACCGACACGCCCTACGATGCACTGCTGCTGGAGAACTCGCTGATCAAGGAGTTCCAGCCCCGCTTCAACATCATGCTGCGGGACGATAAAAGCTACCCGTGGATCCGCATACGCAACGAGCGGTTCCCGCGGATCGAGGGCATGCGCAACCCGGTGGATGACGGTTCGGAATACATCGGCCCCTTTGCCTCGGTGGGCGCCATGCGCACCGCGTTGCGGCTGGTGCACCAGTTGTACAAGCTGCGCACCTGCAACTACGACCTTTCGCCGGCCAAGGTTGCCAAGGGCACCTATCGCCGCTGCCTTGAATGGCACATGGGCAAATGCAAGGCCCCATGCGAAGGCCTGCAGGACGAACAGGAGTACAACGAGAACGTGGCCCAGGCCCGGCAGGTGCTGCGGGGCCGCATTGGCGGGGTGGTGCGGCTGCTGAAGGAACAGATGGCCGCGCATGCCGAAAAGCTCGAGTTCGAGGAGGCCGAGGAAGCGCGCATGCAACTGGAGCAATTGGAAAAATACCAGGCGCGGAGCACGGTGGTAAGCCCCACCATCGGCGATGTGGACGTGTTCGCCCTGGCGCGCAACACGCACAGCACCTTCGTCAACTACATGCGCGTGATCGATGGCGCCGTGGTGCACGGGATCACCGTTGAAATGAAACGCCGGCTGGAGGAGCCGGACGACGAAGTGCTCCAGTTCGCGATCGCGGAGCTGCGGCAGCGCTTCCGCAGCAATGCGCCGGAGGCCATCGTGCCCATGGACCCCGGCATTGAAATGCCCGGTATCACCTTCACCGTGCCCCAGCGCGGCGATAAGAAGCACCTGCTCGAAATGGGCGCGCGCAACGCCAACTACTTCATGCTGGAAAAGCAGAAGCAGGAAGCGCTTGTGGACCCCGAGGCCGCCACGGAGCGCATACTCGAGCAACTGCGGCAGGACCTTCGCCTGAGCGAATTGCCGCGCCACATCGAATGTTTCGACAACAGCAACACGCAGGGCACGGACCCGGTAAGCGCCTGTGTGGTATTCAAGGATGCCAAGCCGAGCAAGAAGGATTACCGCCACTTCATCCCGCGCACGGTGGTAGGCGCCGATGACTTCGCCACCATGGAGGAAGTGCTGGAGCGGCGGTACTCGCGCCTGCTTACCGAGGGTGATCCGTTGCCGCAGCTGGTGGTGGTGGATGGCGGCAAAGGACAGCTGCATGCGGCCACCAACGTGTTCGACCGCTTGGGAATGCGCGGCAAGGTGGCCGTGATCGGCATTGCCGAAAAGCTGGAGGAGATCTATTTCCCCGGCGACCCCTATCCCCTGCACATCGACAAGCGCAGCACCAGCCTGCGGGTGATCCAGCAAATGCGCGACGAGGCGCACCGCTTCGGCATCACCCACCACCGGAAACGGCGGAGCAAGCGCACCGTGCGCACCGCGTTGGAGGACATACCCGGCATCGGGCCGGGAACGGCCAAGAAACTGCTGAACCGCTTCGGCTCCATCAAGGGCATCCGGGAAGCACGGCGCGAGGATGTGGTGGCCGAAGTGGGGGCGAAGAAGGCGGAAGTGGTGCTGAAGGGATTGGCGCTGCTGGAACCGGGGAAGAGCTGAGCCCTGTCCTAATATGCGGATCGCCGCCCGCGCCGGTCCCGTCCCCCCGCATTCGTGTACCCCCCTACCGGGGAACCTTTGATGATGGACCCGTTCCGATCCCTCCGGAAGCCGCACGGGCGTGCACAGGGCGTGCCGGACGTTCCGGTCGTTATACCAATAAGTAAGGAGTACGAACTATATTTGCCCCGGCACTGTTGCCGACCAAAAAACCATACACCATGAAAAAGTCAGTGTTCTATCATGCCGGTTGCCCTGTGTGCGTAAGTGCGGAGCAGGAGATCATCCCGCTTATCGGCGGGGATAACGTGGAGGTGGTGCACCTTGGCGAACAACGGGAGCGCATAGCGGAGGCCGAGGCCCACGGCGTGAAGTCCGTGCCCGCCCTGCTCACGCCCAACCAAAACGTGCTCCACCTCAACTTCGGGGCATCCATGGCGGACGTGAAGGGGTGAACCCAAGCCCCGTGGGATACTGCCCACGGGGCTACTTCCGCCCCGAGGTTCCGCGTCGGGCGAGGAGGGCGGGACAGCCGGTTACATTTACCCGTTGAAGAACCGCTCCAGCCATGTCCTCCCCATTCGACCCTGGTCGCCCCGACCCTACCTTGGAAAGCAAGATCGTCGCGGCATTGGACCGGCTGTCCATGGCTTTCCGCGTATTGCTCTCGAATGAAGGGCGCACATACGGCCTCAGCCCGATCCAGGTGCAGATCCTGCTCTTCATCCGGTTCCATGAAAAGAAACGCTGCAAGGTGGGCGTGCTCTCCCAGGAGTTCAACCTCACCAAGGCAACCGTCAGTGAAAGCATCCGCACCTTGATGAAAAAGGAGCTGGTGTACAAGGAGGAAGATGCAACGGACGGGCGCAGCCAAGTGATCGGGCTTACCCCCGAGGGGCACAAGGCCGCCACCCACGCAGCAGATTTTGCCTTGGCGATCGAGCAGCCGCTTGCGACCCTCCAAGAGCCGGAAAAGGAATTGTTGCTGTCCAGCCTCCTCAAGCTCATCCAAACGCTCAACCGCACGGGGATCATCACCGTGCAACGCATGTGCCTCACCTGTGCCCATCACCAGCACACCGCTAACGGGCACTACTGCAAACTGATGAAGGCGCCGTTGAAGGCCCGGGAGCTGAGGCTCGATTGCCCGGACCACAAGGTCCTGGCTTGACGCACCGCTCAATCCCCGAAACGGACCACCTCCCGCAGCCGGTCCTGCCCTGCGGCATTGGTGTAGTGCTCCTTCAAGATGATGTAATCCGGTGTGAGCTTGCGCTGCAGGTACAACCCGAGGACCGCCATACAGGCCATGGCCAATAGGTACACCAGCTCGATCGGCCTTAGGTCCTGGTTTTGGCCTTGGCTCATAAGGGTGAAAAGGCCGATCAACCCCACCCAAATGTGTATGCGCCTCCAGTATTGAAAAAGCCCCACAAGCGCGATCAATGAGATCACACCGAAAGATCCGGAACGAACGATCATCGGGGAGATCATGCCAATGCCATCCATGGCCACTGAGGCGAACCTCCATGCCATACCGAATATCAGCAGGCCCATCAACACATGGTGCAAGGACTTGTACTGGGCCCTTCGCTCCATGGTAGGCACGTAGCGCACGGCATCGGCCACCTTTTCGTCGGCCATGTTCGCCACGCCGCGCAGCTCGTCATACACCTGCTGCGGGCTTGCACCCGCTTCGATCTTGGCGCGGACCTGTTGCCGCAGTTCGCTCTCTTTCATCGGTTTGGGAATTGATCTACGGGTGTGTGCTTGCCCTTAGGAGGAACGAAAATAGCTTTGGTAGCCGAGCTTACCCATGTGCCATCGCGAGCCATCGTAAAAATGTTGTGGGTCCACACGGCCACGATTATATTTATCGCACGTTAGTGCCAGAACACATGACGCATCATAGGGCCTTCATTCTTTTTATCACTTGTGGTTTCGTGTTCCAAGTCCCCGCGCAAGCTCCATCCTGGGAATCATCGCGGTTGGTCACCGGGTCTTCCGAGGTCCGCTGCAATAAAGTGCAGGCGATAAGCGAGGGTTGTTTTATCACGGTGGCCACTAATGCTTCGGTCCATTTGCAGCATGACACGCTCGCCGGTTCCAACTTCATGATCTATTGCGACGCTTTTGGTCGGCTTCGTTCAGGACTTGCCATGTCGGAACCTCGCCAACTGATGGATGCAGGGGGTGGACGGGTGGCTTTCGTTTCCGAGATCGACGGCTCCTTCCAGGTAGGCGCGAATGCCTATTCCTCGGAAAGTGGGTTCGGCTTGATCACCGGCACCGTCGACACAACGGGCGTGGCGTCTGATATTCTGGCCATGCCCAACTTGATCTTGGGGGCCGGAGAGTACCGCATAATCGACGTTCATAAAGGACCGAGCGGGAAAATCCTGGTCCTCGGTGCTTTCACGGATTCCATTTCCATCGTTGGCACCGTGCTCTTGGGCACAGGCACCTTTTTGGCGCAGTTCACACCCACCGGGCAGTTGCTTCGGGCTGATCAACTTCCGATCGATCCGTACAACGATTTCGGCGCTGTTGTTGAAGGCAATGACGGCACCGTGTACATGGCGCTCGTGCAGAACATGGATCAACCACAGAGCATACTTGGGGAAGGGCTGCTTCTGATCTCCCAAGGAACTGATGGAGGCATTCTTGGTGTTTACGACAACGGGAACAGCTCATTCTATCCGGACAGCCATCCACACCTTGCTGCTGGTCCTGCCAATGGGGTTTACCTGGCGTATGGGAAGTACAATGGTTCCGACCAGGGTGCATCCATCAACGTGCTGCGCTTCAACGCTACAGGAGAGTTACAATGGGAGAATGCAATGGCCTTCCCGGTGAACTCCCTTGGTGATGCATCTCCGATCCATTTGGAGGTCACGGACAGCGGGGTCCTGGTCTCGGGCTACAGCACCGCCCCTCTTGCCCTGCCCGGTTTGGCGTACATGCAGGCCGGTCCCAATTGCGTTGTGTACGAATTGGGCGCGGGCAATGAGCTTCGGTGGGCCATAGCCGACAACGCTGGAAATGTGTTCGGGGCAGCGGCCTCCATGAATTCCGCCGGTGAGGTATACGCTACCGGTTGGTTGGACACACCGGCGCAATTCGGACCCCACGCATTGCAATCCGTATCGCAGGCAACTGGCTACATCAACAAGATCGGTTTCGGGCCGGAGGGCGTTGAAGGATACAGGGCCACTTCCGTCGGCATCAACCCCAATCCCGCGAGTGACCGCTTCCATGCCATGCTGCCAACGTCATCCATGAATAGTGTTCAACTCATCGATCAACAAGGTCGCCTCGTGCGCGAAGTGCAACGGCAAGGCCCACAAATTGAAATCGACATTACGGGCGTTTCGCCCGGAAGCTATGTGGTCCGGAGCGGATCTTCCGTTGGTCGCGTGATCATCCAGTGAGCCGTTCTTTCACGGAGCGACCTATACGCGCCTTTGCATTACGCCGCGTTCCACCAATTGCGATATTGGCCTTGGCCGATCCACGAGATCCAGTTGCTGATCCTTGTAATGTTGGTCGCGGGGCGGAAGCAGGTAACTCCAAGCTGGGCAACAACGGCTCAATCTGCATTCAATTACTGCAACTTGCTTCTCGCGTAATCCGGGAACTTGGTCAACAGCCAATCCAGCACATCACGCTGATCCTTGCCAGTTGCCCGTCTCACTTGTGCAATGAGCTTGATCGCCTCCGGTCTGTTCAGTGTCAGGTTGGAAGCTCCCTCATTGCACACGGAACAGATGGCCCGCAGATTCCCGGGGCTATCATCACCCCCCATTGATTTATCGATGATATGCCCGATGTGCAATCGGGTCTTCCGCCCGTTGTCGTATGGATGCGGCTCTCCAGCAACCACGCCGCACATCTGGCAGGTGAAGCCATTGCGATCAAGGACAATGGCGCGGGTTTCTTTTGAAATATCGCGCTCAAATGCAGGCTTGGGCTTTTTCGAAACAAGGATGTACTGGCCGGGTATGAGGTCGCTGCGGTCATTGTGCGTTTGGATATCGAAACCCTCTTCGTCACGAAGCTCGCGCACTCTTCTGGCCCATTCACTTATTCCGCCAGCAACCTCCCGTAGTGTTGAGCTATCAACTACTTGGCCAACGTTCGCCAGAAAGAATTCCCTCAACTTCGATCTTGCCCCTTTCCGCTATGCTGACATTACGCTACCATTAAAGATCGACGGGAGGCGAGGTTGACCATGCTAACAATGCTGCGTCCAACAGCTTCGGCGACTGGAGGAGGAAAGGCATTGCCCACCTGCCGGTAGGCAGCGGTTTTTCTACCCGTGAAGTGCCACTCATCCGGAAATCCTTGGATCCGGGCCACCATGCGCACGGTCAAGCGCGGCATTCCCTCGAAACCTCGCGCAGGTGCGTGGTCAGCAATAGTTCCGCCTGCCACACCCAATTGCGCCCATGCTTTTCTCGCCCGGGATGGGCCTAGGTCAGGCCCGCCATGCTTTTTGGACCCCCCCACAATAGTAGGACCGATGGCTTGGGCTTGGGCGGCCCATTGCTCCGCTCCTTCCCAACCATTCGCGGCCATCAGATCCAGTAAGGTATCACCCACTTTCGGCGCGGGCCCTTCGTATTTCCCGGGCCAAGAGAAATGATCGGCATCGCCCGGCCTTAACGCAATAATCACTACTCGGGGGCGCAGCTGTGGAACACCATGATCGGATGCATGCAGCAGCTTTATATCCGTCTTGTAGCCCAACTTCCGGAACTGGGCGAAGAGATGTTTCCGATAGGAGTCAAAGCTCGGGTCCAAGAATCCCCGGACATTTTCCAGCATCACAATCCTGGGACGTATCTCATCGGTCAGGCGCAACGCCTCCGGAAAGAGGTCCCGTTCATCATTGGCACCAAGTTGCTTGCCCGCAACCGAAAACGGTGGACATGGAACACCTCCGGCCAATAAATCCACGCCGCGATATGGAGTGCCATCAAACTTGGTAACATCGCCGTGTAGGACATTCCATTCCGGGCGGTTCGCGCGGAGCGTGGCGCAACAGGCATCATCAATCTCCACCAGTGCCTGGTGACCGATACCAGCCCGTTCCAGTCCAAGCGACTGTCCACCTGCTCCAGCGCATATCTCTACGCTTGTCATTTTCAACCTGATGTATAATCCGTCAATCGGACGGCAGCCAACTTAACAACCATATTCATCTGATTCACATCTTCGCCTCTGCAGTTTTCCACAATCCGAACCCATGCCCCACATCTCCATCCTCCTGCCGTTCCGCAACGCGGAGCACACGCTGGATGCCGCCATTGCCAGCATGGCCACGCAAAGCTTCACCGAATGGGAGCTGTTGCTGATCGACAATGCCTCCACGGATGGAAGCAGGGCGGTGGCGGAGAAGTGGGCTGTTCGTGATCCACGGATCAAGGTGGCGCATGAGCCGTTGGTCGGTATCGCCCATGCACTGAACGCCGGGCTCACGCTCGCACGGGCTGCATACATCGCACGTATGGATGCCGATGACATCAGCCATCCGGAACGATTGGCACGGCAGGTTGAATTCATGGATGCCCATCCGCATATCGGCGTGCTGGGTACATGCTCGACATTCAACACTTCCGTGGAAAAAAGCCATGGCATGCGCGCGTTCGTCCATTGGCAGAATGCGATCCTCACGCCGCATGATCATTATGTGAAACGTTTCGTGGACGCGCCGCTTGCGCACCCCACGGCCATGTTCCGGCGCGAGCTGATCGAACAACATGGCGCATACGATACCGGCCCGGTGCCCGAGGACCATGAACTATGGCTGCGCTGGATGGATGCCGGTGTACGCTTCGCGAAGCTGCCGGAAGAGCTGCTCACCTGGAATGACCATGCCGCGCGCCTCAGCCGCACGCATGCCAACTACAGCACCGACGCCTTCTTTACCACCAAGGCCAAATGGCTGGCGCGCTGGTTGAAGCGGAAACTGGACGGACGCCAAGTGATCGTTGCAGGGACCAGCAACCTCTGCCTTCAACGGGCGCAACTGCTCGAAACCGAAGGCATGGCCATCAGCGCCTTCACCAATGTGAAGCCGCGCGTGGTGCCCGGCCACCCGTTCATTCCGCATGATGCCTTGCCGGCTGCTGGCGAAGCCTTTGTGGTCTCCTTCATTTCACAGCGTGGCACCGGGGACCGCATCGCCGAGTACCTGACCTCACGCGGATTGGAGGAGGGAGGGGATTTTGTGCTGGCGGCGTGATCGGGCCACATGGCCTTGTACCTACATTGCCGCCTGTTCACCATGCGTGCCGCATCGCTGTTGCTCCTGCTGTTCCTGGCCACCAACTTGCTGGCACAGGACCCGCTGGATGATATCACCGCGAAAACCTGCGAATGCTTCCGCACGATCGATACAACGCTTACCACGGATGAGCGGAACATGGTGGTGGGCATCTGCATGCTGCAAAGCGCCGAGCCCTACAAAAAGGAACTGAAGAAGAGGTACAAATTGGATTTCTCGCGGCTCGATGAATCAGCGGAGGAGCTTGGCCGATTGGTCGGTTTTAAGATGGCCGTGAAATGCCCGGACCAATTGGCCCGCTTCGTACGGGCCCAAAACCAATCCGCTGATGAGCCTCCGCCGGTTGCGCCACCTGCACCGGCCACCGCCACGCGGCCCATAACCCTCCTTACGGTTCCGGGAAAACTGGCCTCAGTGCGCACGGGCCAATTCCTCACTTTGGTGGTATTGGCGGAGGACGGCCGCACGTTGGACCTGCTGCTGCTTGGCCAGGCCACGGGCGTGGCCAACCTGCTGCGCCGCACGGACCAAGGGCGCGGGGCCACCGGCATGTGGTCGTACTCGGTGGATGAGCTCTTCGACCCGGCCAGCCGCACATTCCGGCCGTACTATGTGATCTCTGGCTTTGCGGCGCAGTGAATAGCCGTTCCAGTTCGCTAAGCTGACCTTGGGGCGGCCGTTGTCATGACGGAAGGCCAGGGACGCTGGCCTGGGAGCCACTGCTCACTTGGCGTTACAGAGGCAGCAATCCTTATGTAGCATGCTGATAATCTCCATAGTGCCCCATTTTTCCCGAACCTGACCAACGCCAATTACTAAATTAGTACCAATTAGTACTTAGCATGCACTGACCTTCCAGGAGGTGGCATCGCGCAACCAGACGGCACGCACCGATCTTATGGGGCTGGAGGAACCGGGCCTGATCGCGCATCGGAAAGCTGGCCGGAGGGTCCTCTACTTCCGTGACCAGGATTTTGAAGAAGTACTGGCCCGCTTGAAACGCTGAAAATGTCCGATCACCCCACAACACCCCAAGCTGACGTGAACGAGCACATCCGATCTGCACACGCCCTCCGCAGGCATTTCCAAAGCGGTGCCACGCTACCCTATGCCGCACGCCGGAATGCCCTGCGTGCGCTGCGGCAAAGCCTGAAGAAGCATGAAGAAGCTTTGCTGGCGGCCATGCATGCCGATATGGGCAAGCCGCGGTTCGAGGCGTACATGGCGGACATCGGCCTGGTGCACGGAGAGATCAACGCCGCGCTTGCCGACCTGCGCGAATGGATGCAAACCACAACGGTTTCCACGCCCATGGCCTTATGGCCGGCCAGCAGCAGCGTTCATGCCCGGCCTTTGGGCGTGGTGCTGGTCATCGCCCCTTGGAATTACCCGGTGGTGTTGTCCTTGGCACCGCTGGTAGGGGCGCTTGCAGCGGGCAACTGCGCCGTGCTGAAGCCCAGTGAGGAAGCACCGCACACGGCCCGGGTGATCGAAGAACTGGTGGCCGGGGCCCTGCCGAAAGAACTTGTGCAGGTGGTGCAGGGCATTGGGGCGGAAGTGGTGCCGCCATTGATCGATGGCTTCCGCTTCGATCACATCTTCTTCACCGGCTCGGCACCGGTGGGCCGCAGGATCCTGCAGCAGGCCGCACCCGCGCTCACGCCGGTCACGTTGGAGCTGGGCGGCAAAAGCCCGGCCATTGTGGACCGCAAGGCGAATATCAACCTGGCCGCCAAGCGCATCGCTTGGAGCAAGTTCTTCAATGCGGGCCAAACCTGCATCGCCACGGACTATGCGCTGGTGCACACCGCGGTCATGGAGCCTTTCCTGAAGGCGTTCGCCAAGCACACCAAAGCTTTCTTCGGCGATGACCCACAACGGTCGCCGCACTTTGCGCGCATGGTGAATGACAAGCACTTCCGGCGTGTTGGCAGCTACCTGAGCGATGGCCAAGTGCGCCTAGGGGGCCAGCACAATGCTGCGGAACGCTACATCGCACCCACAGTGCTCACCGATGTTGCACTGGACAGCAGCATCATGCGCGAGGAGATCTTCGGGCCGGTGCTGCCCGTGATCCCGTGGGCAGGGCCGGAGGAGGCCCTGGACATCATTGCGCTCAACCCCACGCCCCTTGCGCTGTACATCTTCAGCAGCAGCGGTGCCACGCAGCGCTTTTTCCTGGACCGCACGGCCTTCGGCGGCGGTTGCATCAACCATTGCCTCCTGCACTTCGGCAACCACAACCTTCCTTTCGGCGGCGTTGGCACCAGCGGTATGGGCCGCTACCACGGCAAGCGCAGCTTCGATCTGTTCAGCCATTACCAAGGCGTGGTGCGTGCCAGCCGATTGCCGGAACCCGCCATTCAATACCCGCCCTACTCAGGTTGGAAGGAGAAGGTGCTGCGGTGGGTGATGGGGTGAATGTGATGTGTTTATGCCTGTGGGCAAAGTGCACAGATGCGATCAATTGCCAGCTGCTCTTTTCAACCAAACCTGATCACATCAACGCTTCCCGGGTACTGTTGCAGGGTCCGATCGCCGAGCCTCCATTCGCTCGGTTACTGCGGCCAAGGCAACGTCCAGGTTCCGCGCTTCGAGTTGAATGACCGTATCGATCGCACCGGGCCGTAGGAAAATGGCACCTGATCCCTTGATGACCCCCAATGAAACGAGGCTATCCCCGTAGTCCCAGACAACACGGCCCGGATCAGTCCGGAAAGCACTGATATCAACCATTGTCCCCATGGCGCTAACCCACACAAGTGCGGAACTATCCGTCAGGTATTTTTCCACCATTCGGGCCAAGGACCTATTGCAAGATGGGCAACCATCCTCAGTGATAACGAGAATTGTCCTAAGGTCGGGCATGGAAACATCCTGCCGATATTGATGGACCAGATCGGTCAGCCGCGCATAGTCCGGTTTCTGTACAGGGCCACGTGGCTGACACGATACAAACAGTATGGCAGCGGCTCCGGTGATAATGAGCTTACTCCCCATCCATTATAAGGCGGTCAAACGTGTGTATGCCGTTCCGAGGTCCTTGCCGTGGTTCTGCCCTCATTACGAAGGTACCGTTTGACAAGCAGAGCATATACGGCATCTCGTGCCTGCTTTCCTTGATAACTGTCTCCCTAAGGAAGTTGAAGCTCACATCATATTCCTGCAAGGTGTATCCGCCAAACGCCCTCTTCCCGTCCGGCTTCTTAACGCTCCGTTGCCGCAGTATGACCAGATAGCGCTGTGCCGGTACATCGAATTGGATCGTCTCGATGAATCCGCCGTTGTTGTATCGCTCATCCGATGAATCCTGGAAACTCTCAAGTCCACTTCTTGGGATCATGATAGGTTCTCGGTGGACAGAGCCGAGTGCGGAGCGCACAGTGAAGTTCCGCTCGGGATACATCGATACTGGGTCCAAGACCTGGATGATGGAACTGTTGATGGAAATATCGAACCAATGACCATTCACGCAGCTATAAGTCCCGAATCGATCCATATGGGCTATGGGGTTCATGGTATCGCGCTGGTTCGTTTCCGGGCCCCAGTTCAATTGCAAGCTATCCGTAAGTGGCTTTAGGTCAAAGGAAACGAAATGTGGACCCTGGCGGCTCAACCATTCGTACGTATACAACTCATTTCCATGCGGAGCATCCAGTTCATGGTAACCATCAATCGAATTGGCGACCAAGGAGACTCCAAGGCAAACCCGTCCGTTGATCAGAAAGGAGGAGAAAAAAGATGGCCACAATTCATAGCTCAAACCATTGGGACGATGGAGAAGCTTTGTAAGGTCGGCGATCGCAGTGCAGTGCCCATGTCCATCAAACATGGCAACCTTGTTGTTGTAGGCTCCGCAAAGGATGATCGTATCAGGATGGGGAACGGCGATACCGTCGATTTGGCCAAGGCTGTCCACCGCTTCATTAAGTGGGGTCGCGCGCAGCAGTTCCCCCATTCTCGTGAAGATCAAAACCTTCTTCTCAGTGACCACATCAGCGAAATACACGCATTCCATCGTGTCCGAAGATTCCAAGTAATGGCAAACGCCGCTATTGCTGGCGCTCAACGGAAATCCCGTTTGAAAGACAAGGCTATCCGCCCATGCAACCCCGTGTCCTGATCGGCCAGGGTCAGTGCATGATGCAAGGAGCACAGTAACCATGCATAAGGAATGCGCTGCCCAAATCCTCATGATTTGGAAATATTCTAGATTAACCTTGAAATGGGAGGATTCTGCCATCATAACTTAGCCGTGGGAATTTTATTGGCAGCATAAGCTCACAAACACGGTTTATGCGGCAGATATATCCGACATAGTGACTTGCAAGGAAAAGCGAGCCGCATGAATCCGTTGATTTCACACGGCTCGCTCACTCTACCCCGCCTTATTCATATAACGGATATGCCGAGGTGATAGTTCCCTGTGAGTTCTTTATCATTATGAATCGTGAGCCATTCAGTCCTGGCTCCGCCGTTGCTGTTGCAGTGGCATTGATGACCGCGTTGACATCTGCGGATGATAGGTAATTGTTCAATATGTTCTTGTTGGCCACGAAAGCCGACTGAATTGTCGACTGAGTGCCACTCGCAATTGCCCTAAACACATCGCCGATTGCCATTCTAGCGCTTGGTTGTACCACAACGTCGGGCAAGCAATTCCCTCCTGACCCTTCACACCAACATTTTTTGCAATTCGCTCCTTCTGAATCGCACCCGGTACACCGAAGGATTCGGTAATTGTGATTACCTGCTTTCGGTGAATTCTCTACGAATGTCGCGTCCTGATCAGCCAACGTCTGTGCCTCCTTTTGGCAGCCCACAATTAGTAGACTTCCACATATGAGTATCAAGAGCTTTTTCATCTGAAGTTGTGCCGTACATTTGAGATACGGCACACAAACCTATATTCGATGCGTCCAGATGATTATTCTCATCAAGAATATTACCCATACCGCACTTGAATAACTTGCGGCGTCATGAATAAAGGAAAATCAAAGGCCTATCGTAAAATGGTGGCCTTGCGCTTACTTCAATGGCGCCAAGCGAGGGGCGTCTCGCAGGAGGAAGTGGCGGAAGTATTAGACATCCGCCAACCGTCATATTGCAAGATTGAACAAGGCGATACCACCCTATCGGCCGAAACGGCACTCGAGCTCGTTGAGTATTTTGGGAAAAGCTTAGACGAGCTTCTCCGACCGGAGTATGCTACCCCCGGCATGCCTGAAGCTATTCCTGTTCGCCCCAACCAGACCTCTTCTCGGCAAAGCTATAGCGACTCAAATGAACAGATCAAAGAGCCTATGCTCCTTCATCGAACTTCATGTGAGCATCACTGAAACTTTTATCGAGCAGCTTTCTCGATTATCTAAATCGGTGAAGAACTTAAGAATGTGAGTGCCCTTCAGCTCAGCAAAATGCGGTACCCCCATTTGCTGGAC
>JBIQMI010000041.1:0-17945 GCA_044463585.1 Cryomorphaceae bacterium | reverse complement strand
GTACTTCCACCAGTTCTGCCCGCCGGTGCTGGCCGGCCCGTTGAAGCTGCAGGCGTTGGCCGGCATGCTGTGGGGCACGCCGATGGTGTAGCCGCCATAGGTCTGGCCGCAATCAACCACTGTGCTGGTGGCGCAGGTCTTGTTCGGGATGTCCACATTGATCGTGTAATTGTGGACTTGGCCATAGCCATACGAGCCGCAGGGGTTTGTAGGCGATGAGTCGAAGTTCTTGATGATCCTCATATGGCTCGTACCGCCTGCGGCATTGGCCGGCACGTTGATCGTGCCGGATACCACGGTGCCACAATTGGAGTTGGAGAATGATCCGATCGGGACCACGGTCTCAAACACCCCGTCGCGGTCCCAGTCAAAGAACGCGGTGAAGTAGTTCGTCCACGATCCATCCGAGTTGCCGGTCAAGCTGATCGGGTAGGAATTGCCCGGGATCACATTGGCCACCATGCTGGTGAAATCCAGTACGGCGTTGGTGGGTGGGGTGCTCGTGGTGGACGGAATGGTGTTGCTGATACCCGCGAAGTTGACGCTGCAAATGGGTTCGACCGAGGAGGTGATCGATGGCGTGCAATAGCAAGCGCTGGGGCCATTCAACAATACCTGCACCGGGTTCGATGCCGTGGAAACCCCGCCATTCACGCAGGTCACCACTGCCCGGTACCAGGCCGTTGCCGTTGGTGCCAACGTATAGGTGGCGGCATCGGTGCCCACGTCCGTCCAAGGCCCGCTTGCACCCATGCCAGATGATTGCCACTGGAAGGAGTAACCGGTTTCAACGGGGTTGTTCGCCAAGCTCAACGTTACGTTCCCGCCGGGGCAAACACCGGGCACACTGGCCAACGTGTTGCCAGGAGCGGGCGCTCCTGCGCAAGCGGGTGCTGCAGCAATGTTCACCAAATAGTCCTCGGTCTCTCCTGATACAGCGTTGTCGCTGCAGGAGTTCATGGCCGTTTGCACGTTGCCCGTGCGTACACGCATGACGTGCTGGCCTACAGGGGCGTTCAACGGTATGGCAATGGTGCCGACCAGTGAGTTCGAGCCTGTGGTCGCACCATCCGCACTGGCCAGTACCAGTTCACCCGGGTCATCGAAGCTTCCATTGTCGTTGAAGTCGATCCATACACCGAACCAATGGTAGTACGCTCCGGCGCTAGGTGCCGATGCCGAGAACGGGTATGAATCGCCTTGGGTCACGTTGGCTTCTTGCTGCGGGAAGAAGCTGTAGTAAGGCTGGGTATATGGCACAGGGCTGAAGCAGCCGCTCGTGTTGTTGATCCCCGCGAACGTTACGTTATTGATGTAAAGGTTAAGGCCGCAACCATTACTGGTCACTGTCGGGGACGTGCAGTAGCAAGCACTTGTGCCGTACACCATTACCGGTGTGGATGCGGTGGTGACGCCGTCGCAGGTCACCAGGCAGCGGTACCAATTGGTAGCGGTCTGGGTAGTTGTTTGCGTCGAAGCAGTACCCAGGTCGGTGGGGCTGGTGAAGGCTTCATCCGCGGAAGCCTGCCACTGGAACGTCACCCCGGTGCCCGGCGTAACGTACTGCAGTGAAAGGTTGATCGTAGTGGATTCGCATGCCAAGCCCGTATTCGACAAGGTAGCTCCTGGTGCGGGTGCGCCCGAACAGACCGGGGCCGGGTTGATCATGATGTTGTAATCCTCCACTTCTCCCAAGTACCCGTCCTCAGAACATGAGTTGGCATTGATGCCGCTGCTGAGGGGGTTTGTTGAGCGCACCCTTAGCCGGTGTAATCCCAAGGGAGCTCCTGCGGGGATATTCACGGTGCCAACACTGCTGTTCGTGGATGTGCTGATGAAACCGGACGTGTATACCATTTCACCCGGGTCATCGAAGCTGCCGTTATCATTGAAATCGATGTACACCTTGTACAGTTGGAAGGAGGCCCCCCCGGCGGTGGCCGATATGGATATCGGGTACGAACCCGTCTGCTCCACCGTTGCGGTTTGGCCGGAGTAATAGTTGTAGTAGGGTGGCGTGTTGCTGCAGCTCGTGCTGTTATTGATGCCCGCGAACGTGAAGTTTCCGATGAAGTTGAAGTAGTCGCACATGTTATCGCTCGCGTTCATGCTGTAGGTCGGTGTTTCGCAGAAGCACACGACCTGCCCCACCAGTAACGGAGTGGATGCTGCCGATAAACCGCTATTGGTACAGGTGACCATGGCGCGGTAGTAGGTGGCACTTGCCTGGTTCACCGTGTAATGCGGTGTGGTGATGCCTGTGGAGGTCCAGTTCACACCGTCCTCAGAGGTCTGCCAATCATAGGTCAGGCCGAGGTCGGTCAGCACATTCTGTATAGTGATGGTCACAGGATTGACAAAGCATGCCGGGTTGGCGCTGGCCATCGTGTTGCCGGGGTCGGGCGTCCCGCCGCACTGCACGGGCTCGATCACATTCACGCAAAAATCTTCAGTGGTGCCGCTGCCCATGTTTGTGCATGCATCGGATGCACCGTTGATGTTGCCTTGCCCCCGGGTGCGCACCCGCATGCGGATAGTACCGGTAACCGCATCGTTGGGCACCATGATATTCACTGTGCCTGTGGTTCCGGTGGTGAACAGCTGGGTCCATTCAGTGGTCTCGAACGAACCATTTCCGTTCCAATCGAACCATACCGATGCGATCGCGCCCGAATAAACGTCGGCATTGGCCGTTACGGTGAGCGGATACGTTTGGCCTTTTACCACTGTGGCCGATGCGGACTTCAACGTGTAGCCCGGCAAGGGCACGCATGCGGCCGTGGTGCTATGCATGCTGGCCAACGATACCGAGGTGATGCAAGCACCATCCCCTTGGTTGGTTGTGGCGCAGTAGGTTGCGCAGTGACAGTCAGACCCCATCGCCACCAATATGGAACTGCTCATGGTGGACAGCCCGGAGCTGGTGCAGGTGATCTCCACGCGGTAGTATTTGTCCGACGTTTGGGAGACCACTTGGCTCATGCCGGTCCCTAAAGTGGTAACGCCTACCGTGAATGCGGCATCATCAGCACTTTGCCATTGGTAGGTGATTCCCGCAGCGGTTGGGAGGGGATCCACGGTCAGGTTGAAATCCACTCCCGGGCAGACCACATTAGCACTGCTTAGAATATTTGCCGGGTCAGGCGCACCGGAACAAGGTGCAGCGGGTGTTACGTCAACCGTGAAGTTCTGTACTTGGCCAAAGCTGTAGCTGCCACAGGGATCCGTTGGGTACGCGCCGTAGTTTTTAATGATGCGCATCCAGCTGACCCCTCCTGCCGCCGTGATGGGGACCAATATGGTATTGCTCACCGGTGTGGTACAGGCCGATCCGGTGAACGTTCCCAACTGAACGGCGGTCTCAAATGTGCCATCCCGGTCCCAGTCGAAGAACGCGGTGAAGTAATTGTCATAAGGGCCGTCCGAGTTGCCGGTTACTGTTATCGGATAGCTCTGGCCGGCAGTAACGCTGGCCACCGAGGCGGTATAGTCGCGCACGCCATTCGTGGGGGCGGTGGTCACGGTACTGGGGGTGGTCTGGTTGATACCGGCGAAAACCACACTGCAGATCGGCTCAACACTGACCGTAATGGCCGGGGTGCAATAGCATTCAACCGGTGCCTTAAGCGTTACTTGCACGGGGTTGGAATAAGCTGATTGCCCGCTGGCCGTGCAGGTGACCAAGCAGCGGTAGTACTTGGCCGTAGTTTGCGATGTGGTTTGGGTGGAGGCAGTGCCCAAGTCGGTCACACCCACGGTAAATCCTGCATCATCTGCACTCTGCCACTGGTAGGTTACACCGGTGCCGTTGGTGATGTTTTGCAGGGAAAGGGTGAAGTTCACCGTGGAGCAGACCGGATCCGCACTGGCCAGTGTATTGCCCGGGGTAGGGGTGCCTGCGCAAACCTCGTTGGCTGCGATGATCACTTTGTAATCCTCGGCTTCGCCGTATGAGGTGCTTGCACATGCATCATAGGGGCTTGGTTGGGTCTCCACCGTCCTGATGCGCATGCGGGTTTCCCCCAAGAGGGCCGTGGAGGGCACCGTGATGGAAGCCGTATATGACGCGCCTGATGCAACAGTGGCAGGCGATACTGCTACCACTTCGGTCACATTGTCAAAAATGCCGTCCTGGTTGTAATCGATCCATGCCTTCACATAGCCGCCATAGTTGGATATGCCGACTGTAAGGTCGAACGGGACGCCTTGCATAATACCGACACCCTGGGTGGAGGAGAAGTCGGTATAGCCCATGGCATTGCCTGAGTTGCACCCCGAACCGGTGTTGTTGATATCAGGGCTGCCACCGGTGGTGGTCACGTTGTTGATCCTTGAGCCGATGGAGCAACCAGAAGTGTATAACGGCGTGCAATAGCAGTTCACGAAGGCGTTCATTGTTACCTGCACCGGATTGGAGTAGGCGGACATGCCGCTGGTGGTGCAGGTTACCAATACACGGTAATACTTGGCCGTGGATTGCGTGGTGATTTGCGTTGAGTTCGTTCCCAAAATGGCAACTCCGGTACTGAAGGAGGCGTCATCAGCGCTTTCCCACTGATAGGTAACCCCAGTGCCGGAGGTAGCATGCTCAACGCTCAGGGTGAAGTTCGTGCCGGAACACACCGTGGCAGCGGAAGACAGCGTGTTGCCGGGCGCAGGCGTACCGGCACAGGGAGCATCGGCAGTATAGGTGATCGTGATGTTGGGGCGGTTGCCCGAGCGGGTGCCATTCCCTGTGGGCGGGTTGGTATCGGCCCGCCAGAATTGGTGATTATTCGCTGATGTGGAATATCGGACGCCTGGAACAGAGGCAGTGCTGTACAGCCCGCTTCCACCATAGTTGTTTTCAACCAATACCAGCAGGTTTTGGCCGCCGTAGGCATAGCTTGAACTGAGATTGACCGTGTTCCAGATGTTCGCCGTCGGCGTGATGCTCCCGTCAAATACCAGCGTTGCGCCGCTTATCATGCTTGCCCAAGTTGCCGCTGCCGGTGTAGCGCCGACTTCCTTTAGGTACACCTTGATCGGATGTGCGCCTGCATTCTGGGTTACGTACCAGCCTATGGAGGTGATCACATTACCATTCAAGGCCGCGACCTCCGCGCTTGTGTACATGGAGGATGAGCGCTCGTAGCCGTACAATTGCCCGAGCGGATAACCTTGTGTGTTTGTACCCGTGCCTATGGTAATACTTTGGGCCATGAGACCTGGGCCAAAGAGCAGCAACAGGGCGAGAAGCGGTATTAGCTTCCACCATGGAATGTTGCGTTGATAACCGGAGTGTTCGTGCATCATGGTTTTGGGATTTATGATTTTCGGGGTTTGGTTGGAAAAAGGTCGTTGTCCTTTTCTCGTGGAGCAATATATCCGGACATAATTGCACAGGGCCAGTGAAAATTTTTTATCCACAACAGGCAACCTTTGCAAACTGCTCCGTACCGCTGAGGAAACGTTCGGCGACAGCTGCGCCAATTTCGTCGATATGGCGTTGATGTTCATCGAGTTTCGCCATGGCCTGTTGTGCCTTGCGATTCCGTAGGGCTTGTGGAGCCTGGATTGGCATTGTTGATAAATTATCCAAATGCGGCCTGAAGTGGGGGGCCGCCGATGCATCAGCATTCCGCCCTGCTTGCACCAGTTGCCTTCCTTTGCGCACATGCTCCATTTGCAGCTCCCGACCGATCCCCGCTGGGCCGAACTTGCCCAGCAAGATCTACGCACACTGATGATCGACCACGCTTGGTGCGAGCACAAAGCCGCCAGCAATGCCATGTCCATGATCGTCCGCAACCCGGGGCTCACCGAGCTTGTGGAGGAACTCTCGCGGATCGCTGAGGAAGAGATGGCGCATTTCGGCATGGTGGTGCGCCATGTGCACCGCCGGGGATGGAACTTGGAGCCCGAGGGCAAGGACAGCTACGTGAACGAACTGCTGGCATTCCTGCGCAAGGACGGAAGCCCCGAGGAGCGCTTAGTGGACCGGTTGTTGTTCTCGGCCATGATCGAAGCGCGCAGTTGCGAGCGCTTCAAGATGCTGTCCAGCACGATCGAAGATGCGGAGCTGCGCGAATTTTACCGCGGGCTCATGGAAAGTGAGGCCGGCCATTATGCTACCTTTATCGGGTTGGCACGCAAGTATGGGGGGCGCACGGATGTGGACCGGCGATGGAAGGAATTCCTTGCCTACGAAGCCGAAGTGGTGGCGCGCTATGGGAGCAGCCCCGAAATGCACGGTTGAGAAAGATGGACGCAAAGCGCGCGAAGGCCGCACCGGCGGGAACACCCCGCGAGGTCACTGCCGAATGCCTGTGCATTGGTGATGAATTGCTCATCGGGCAAACCATTAACACCAATGCAGCGTGGATCGGCGAAAAATTGGGGCTATGGGGCATTCGCCCAATGCGCACGCGTGTGGTTGCCGATGATGAGCGGGCGATCGTGGAAGCCTTGGGCGATGCCGTTTGCGATGTGGTGCTGATCACCGGCGGCCTCGGCCCAACCAAGGACGATATAACCAAGCATTGCCTTTGCCGGTTTTTCAATACCGGGCTTGTGCGCAATGCGGAGGTGGAGGCGAGGTTGCGCCTGCGGTACATGAAGGCAGGCCGCGACCCCGACCTGATGTTGGCCTTGAACAGCTCGCAAGCCATGCTGCCGGCACGTTGCACCGTGTTGCCGAACGACCAGGGTACGGCCAGTGGGATGTGGTTCGAGCAGGGAGGGAGGGTATTCGTGAGCTTGCCCGGCGTCCCGTTCGAAATGCAGCACTTGATGGAGGAACGGGTATTGCCACGGCTGCGCAGGCATTTCTCGCCGCCCACCATCATTCATCGCACTGTTCGTACTGCTGGTATTTGGGAATCGTTGTTGGCCGAACGCTTGGCGGATTGGGAGGCCGGATTGGCGCGGAACAAAATCCATTTGGCCTATTTGCCCTCACCAGGCCAAGTAAAATTGCGGCTCAGCCGATATGCCAATGCCGATCAAGGCCGGGCACAAGACCTTATCGACCGCGAGGTTGAGGCCTTGCACGCCTTGGTGCCGGAGTTCATATACGGGGAAGGTGAGGATGAGATCCAACAAGTCATCGGGGCTCAATTGGCGGCCATGGGCCAAACCGTGGCCACTGCGGAAAGCTGCACGGGCGGCACCATAAGCCAATTGATCACGGCAGTGCCCGGTAGTTCCGCCTATTTCAAGGGCGCGGTGGTGGCATACAGCAACGAGGCCAAGGAACACCTGCTTGTTGTGCCGAACGAATTGCTGAAAGCCCATGGTGCCGTGAGCGAGGCTGTGGCCAGGAGCATGGCCGAGGGCGCCCGCGCCGCATTGAGGTCCGATTGGGCCGTGGCCACCACTGGTATTGCGGGGCCATCCGGTGGCAGCGACCAAAAACCAGTGGGCACGGTATGGATGGCCGTGGCCGGTCCCGAGCGCACGGTGGCCAGCATGGAGATATTCCCCGGTACACGCCCCTTGGTGATCCAGCGCGCGGCCATGGCCACATTAACGCACTTGTGGCGCCAGATAAAATCGGCCGGGTGATCTTTTCCAAGCCAAGGACCTCCACTTTCAGATGTTTGTCCTATTTTTGCCGCCCGAAATCGCAACGCCATGTCACGCATTTGCCAGATCACCGGAAAGCACGTTATCACGGGCAACAAGGTGAGCCACTCGAACCGGAAAACCCGCCGCACCTTCGTGCCGAACCTGCAGGACCGCAAGTATTTCATTCCTGAGGAAAACCGCACGATCAATCTTCGTGTAAGCACGGCAGGCATGCGCACCATCACCAAATTGGGCATTGCCGAGGCGCTGAAGCGCGCCAAGGCCAAGGGGTTCTATTCCGCTTGACCCATGATCGGACACAGCGAAGCGCTGGGGCACCCCCCGGCGCTTTTTTGTGCCTATGTGTAATGGACAAGGCAATGAGCAGGCGGCGCAGCCTTATGGTATTCTTGGGCATGGCCTTCCTGTTTGCCGCAATTTTGCTTTGCGCCCGCCTCTTGTTGGGCAGGTTCGGCCTGCATATGGCCATGAACGCCTATCATGGTCCGCTTGCGGACAAGGCTTTTCCCTACCTCACCGAGTTGGCCAATGGATGGGTGGTGGCCCTGGTGTGCGCCCTCATGCTTTTCCATAGCTGGCGCGGCTTCCTCATGGTGGGCCTTTCATTGGGCCTCAGCGCGCTGGCCACGCAATTGCTGAAACGTGCCGTGTTCGATCAATTTGATCGGCCATCGATGTACCTGGAGCATATGCCCGGCCTGCGCATGGTACAACACATGGAATTGCACCACCACTTCAGTTTCCCCAGTGGGCACACCACCGCTGCTTTCAGCGTTTGCCTCGCCTTGGCCGTAGTGGCCGGGCGCAGAAAATGGGCCGCTTTGCTGGGCGTGCTGGCACCCTTTCTTGCCTACACGCGCGTTTACCTCTCGCAGCACTTCACGGAGGATATACTGGCCGGCGCATTCGTGGCGTGCACCATTTCCACGGTGATATATTGGCTCTTGTACGAGGGGCCCATGGCGCATAGGCAGGGCCTCGAGCGGGTGCCGATCGCGCTTTACCGGAACCAGTAGCGCACACCGATGGCCCCGGTGATGTCGAAACTGCTGGAGGGCACCAGGTCCAACGTGGGGACCAATTCAAGGAAAATGTCCACCGGCGCTTTGTCCGGCAGGTAGGCGAGGCCTACCGGAAAGCGTACGCCCAGGGCCGCCCGGCCGCCGTTGTAGGAATGCCAACGGCCATGCTCCCAATACCTCCCCCCGGTCCAGCTGCGCAAGCGTAATCCGGGCCCGTAGTACAGAGGGAGCTTACCCTGGTTGATGTTGATCAACCGCATGTTATGGAACAGGTAATCGGCATGGGCGCTGAACCAGGAATGGCCGAAGAGCGACCAGGCCAAGGCGCCGTCCACGGCGCGTTCGTCACTGATCCATCCCTTAACGGATATGCCAGTGGGTTCACCAACGATAACACCGAGGCCAAACCCACGATCCTGCGCACTTGCAGTGATCAAAGCACAGCCCAAAATAAAAGCAAGCAAATACTTCATTTTTGATCGCGGCCAAATCCCTTTGGGCAAAGTGGGGTTAAACAGCCGGTTTAGCTGGAATGATCAAGACGGGGAACTTGTTCGCGCGAAGCACGTCATCCGATGTGCTGCCCAGGAACGCCTTGGCCAACCCTCTGCGGCCATGGGTGCCCATTACGATCAGGTCCGCGGCCAACCGCTCGGCCTCGTTCAAAATGGTTTCCACCGTGGGCCCCATGACCATTATGGGCTGGGCATGCAACCCTTTTGCCGCCAGTTGGTCCACCATGCCGTGGATCTTGGCGCGCTCCTCCTTCAACAGTTCGGCCCGCTCGTCGCGTATGTACTGTGGGCCAGGTTCATAGCCCACAAAGTCGGGCTCCGGTGCTGCCACATGGAGCAGCCAAAGTTTTGCCCCGAGGGCGCGGGCCAATTCGCTCGCTGCGGCGAGGACGGCGGCTGCGTCACCCCTCAATTCCAAAGCGGCCAGGATATTTTGCATGGTGTAAGGCTTGAGGCGAAGTTAGCGATGGCCTGAAATAGGAAATGGCGGGTTGCCGCCATCTCCTCCAGTAACTATGTGGTTGCCGCTTAGGCCGTTTCCTTTGCTGCAGTTGGTTCAAGCACCAGCCGATCATAGTGCTGCTTGCGCAGTTTTCCGCTGCTTTGGAAGAACCATTCCTTCAGCCCATAGTGGTACCCACGGCGGAGCCCACTGTGGTGGGTGCCGAGCATCTTCTTTTTCCCACTGAGCTTCTGCAGGGTACGGGTGAGGAAGGTCTCCACCTCTGTCTGCGGAAGTTCCGGCTTGTTCTTGGCCACCCACTCCAACAGGTGTTGGAGCAATTCCTCTTTGGGCATCAAGCGCCCGGTCGACTCGATGATGCCGATCACGGCGTTGTCCCACTCATTCAACGGGCGCTCTTTGCGCTCGCGCTTCTTCGGCCTGCCGGGCTTGCCCGGTGCCTTGGCCTCCAGTGGGTTTTTACGGGGGCGCCCGGGTCCGCGCTTCACCACGGCCTCACCGTTGGCGGAGACTGTGTCCGAAGCCTCGCTGGCGGCCTCGTCGCGCTGGTTTTTCAGGTCCGCAATGGCACTCTTCACCTGGTCAAGCTGATAGGTGAGCCGACGGCGCTCGTTGCGATAGTGGATCAGCAGTTGGTCGATGTTCTTTTCACTCAAGCGTCTTTTCGCCATGGAAAATCACGTGTTGTTGTTGGGAGAGATTGTTTGCGTACAAATGTATGCACAGAATGATTGTGGCGGAAAATTGTTCGCCGCGGGTTTTGCAATTATTGACGTGAATAATCTATTCAACGCATATCAGTTTCGATCCATCTGCATCATGCATGCTTCCGATCACGCTTGCACCCGTGCCGTATTCTTCGCTTAATGCCGTAATTATATCGACGAACGCCTTGTCGCAAGCCACAAGCAGGCCGCCGCTTGTTTGGGGATCGCAGAGCATGACCAATGGTTCCAGCCCCTGAATTCCTTGGATGTGGGTTGAAACGTTTTTCCAATTGCGCATGGCCCCATCCGGGTACACGCCGCGCTGCGCGTATGCCCGGCTGGCCGGGATCATGGGTATGTTCCCGTATTGAAGCTTGGCCTTCAATCCACTCCCATGGCACATTTCGGCCAAGTGCCCCAGCAGCCCGAACCCGGTAACGTCCGTCATGGCATGCACACCTTCGAGTTTGCCCAGTGCAGTACCCATGGCATTTGGCTTCAGCATCACATCCCGGGCGATGCCGGTTTCCGTGGCAGCGAGCAGGCCTCGTTTCTGCGCGATGGAAAGCACGCCAACGCCCAACGGTTTGGTAAGCATCAACGCATCGCCCGCCTTGGCCGTGTTGTTGCGCTTGATGTTCGCCACCGCCACCTCGCCGGTCACGGACAGGCCGAAGAAGGGTTCCGGTGAATCGATGCTATGGCCGCCCGCCAAGGGTATCCCCGCGCGTTCACATGCCCAACGGGCACCTTCGATCACGCGTGCGGCATGGGCCGTGCCCAGCTTTTCCACCGGCCAGCCCAGAATGGCCAGGGCCATTAGTGGCGTTCCGCCCATGGCATACACGTCGCTGATCGCGTTGATGGAGGCGACGCGCCCGAAGTCGTAGGGGTCGTCCACTATGGGGGTGAAGAAGTCGGTTGTGCTGATCACGGCCCGGCCGTTGCCCAGGTCGTAAACGGCGGCATCGTCCCGGCTGGCATAGCCCACCAGCAACGCTTCGCATGCGGGCGATGGTTGCACTTGGGCCAATATGCGCTCCAGGTCGGCAGGGGCGATCTTGCATCCGCAGCCGGCCCCATGGCTGTATTGGGTAAGGCGGACCTCATTTGTTCCTTCCATCGATCTCCAGCAATTTGGCCAACAGGTCAGGCCCGCTCATTCCGGTAGCGGGCAGCATTGTCACTGTGCCGCTTGCGCGTTGGGCCAGGCCTTTGCCATATGTTTTATCGTAGTAATGCAGCAGGATCCGGGCTGCCCGGGCCATATCGCCTGCTTCCAAGGCATCCATGGCCGCTGCAGTATCCTGCGGCCCCAGTCGCTTGGCTATCCGGGCGGTGGCGTCGATCAGGGCCTGTTGGGGCAGTTTTCCGTACGCATCGACCAGATGATCGACCCGCTGTTCCAAGGGCTTGTCCACGAAAAATACCGGCGCGTTGCGGATGGACGCGAATAAGGGATCGGGCACTTTCAACCGGCCCACCAAGCGGCTTTCGTCTTCCACCCACACAGGCAGTACCGGATCCATTTTCCGGAGTTCGTCCCAGATCAGGTTTTCGAATTGCTCATAGGTGGGCTGCCCGGTTTCACCGATGCCGCCATAGGCCGAACCTTTGTGGTGCGCGAGGGCTTCAAGGTCGATGACTTGGCGGCCCGCTGCTTTCAATTCGGCCAGGAGCATGGTCTTTCCGGCGCCGGTATAGCCGCCGAGCACGAACCATTTCCGTGGTTGCCCGATGCCGTTGGGCACGAGTTGCCTGAATGCCTTGTATCCGCCGCTGAGCACGCACACGCCAAGGCCGGCCTTCTCCAGTAGCCATGCCACGCTGGCACTGCGCTCCCCTCCGCGCCAACAGTGTACGGCCACCTGGCCTTGGCCCACGCGATCCCGCACGGCCGTGACCATGCTTGCCAGCTTGGGCCCAACGAAGCGCAAGCCTTCCACCATGGCGGCATCGCGGCCTTGCTGCTTGTACAAGGTGCCTACCGCGGCCCGTTCCTGATCGCTGAAAAGAGGAAGGTTGAATGCCCCAGGTATGTGCCCTTGTGCGAATTCCGCGGGCGACCGCACATCGAAGATGGGCAAGCCGCTGGCGATGAAAGCTTCGGGGTCGAGCTGGTCGGGCACGGGGCAAAATTAGCTCCCATGCAAGGCCCTTGTACCGGCCGCAGCTTATCGCGGGTTTTTATAGTTGTCCAGCACTTCCTCGCGCTTCACACCACCATCGGATGTTCCCGGCACAAGGATATCCAGCCAACGCGGGTTGTTCAATTCGCCGGGCATGTCCGAGCTAAGCAAGGTCCAACAGGTGGTGGAGCGCTCGGGCTGGTAGAACACGAACCTGCGGTCGGAATATTTTCCGGCTCGGTAATAGTGCCATACCATGTAAGGTAATGCCGTTAGTTCGTTGCTGCGGTTCACCACGGTGTTGGGTGCCCCGTAACGCAGGTATATGTACCCTTGGTCGCTTTGGTACCCGCGCAGGTTGCGGCACCCGAATTTCCGGTCTGCATAGTTCACCGCCTGCTGGTACCGTTCCCATGCACCCTTGGGGTCGGCGGGATCGCGGTTGTACCAGAAGGTGTACATGAACTGCTGCATCAATTCGGCCTTGCGGTCGGTCGCGCGATCATCGATCATCTTGCGTTCCAGCTCATCCGCGATGGGCCGCATGGAGTGCAGGTACTCCGCTAGGGTGTCGGCATCGGTGAAGGCCCCGGTGAAATTGGGGCCGAAGCCACCGGTTTCACCCGCATCGTAAACCATGGGGTTGTTGCGCTGGAAGAATTGTGTGCGGCGCTGCACCAGTGAATCGTTACGGTCCCTCAACTCGAATGCGAGCAGATAATTACCGCTTGGCAGGCGGCCAATGCCGAAATCCACCAAGGTGGGCACCACTGTATCGGCCTTCATGCGCTGGACGTGCCTGAACGGGCCGGCCACCGTTCCGCTTTCGTAGCCCTCGATCTGTGCGACCACCAGGAAGGCACCATCCTTACCGAAGTACGGAAGGGTGCCGTAAAGCTCTGCGTAGGCACGCAAGCGGTCCTGTTCCTGCGGGAAATAGGCGCCGGGGAAGGGGATGGGCGTTCCTGCTTCCTTGGTGGGCACGGTGAACATGATATCGGAAAAGGACGGCGACTTGCCGCGGTCGGCGATCACCAGCGGAAGGCGCACGTACGTGGCGGCCGTATCGGCCAGCTGTGCGTCCCGCAGTTCCACCGTTACTGCATATTCACCGGGTTGAAGCAGGAAATGCGACTGGTGCGTGAAATCACCCTGCAGCGTGTCGGCACGTTCGGGCGAGGTGATCCGCTCCTTTCTGAAATCGATGATCTGCCCATCCTTTTCGATCAAGGTCACGGCATCCACTTGGGCCTGTTGGAAACCGCGGTCATCCATGCTCCAAAGCACGGTATTGCCCAAAATGGCAACATTCACGTCCACCAATTCACCCCTTCCGGGCTGATGGAAACGCTTGGTCTCAACCACGGCATCCACGCGGGGCTGTGCCAAAAGGTTCAGGCAGGCGCCCAGGGCGCATATCAGGAACAGGCGGCGTCGGGTCATGCTTCAAAATTAGCATGCACCACTTGTCCGGCAGGTACCGTTGCCTGATCCACCCGCCCGCATTGGGCGCTACCTACATTCGCGGCCCATGCGGGACCGCCTGTACATTGATGATGCCCGGCAAAGGATACGCTCGGGCCATCCGTGGGTTTACGACAATCAGGTAAGGCGCACCGAGGGCCGCCCCGGCCCCGGCGCGATCGTGCAGGTGTTCGACACCAAGCGGGGGCCGTTGGGGCAGGGCTATTTCAATGCCATGTCCAAGATCAGGGTGCGCGTGCTTACCAAGGACCTGGACGAGCCCATTGATGCGGCATTTTTCAGGTCACGGATCCAAGCGGCATGGCACCACCGCCAGCGGTTGCACCAGCCCCCAAGCTGCAGGGTGGTTTTTGGTGAAGCGGACGGGCTGCCCGCACTGGTGGTCGACAAGTTCAATGACGTGCTTGTGCTCCAGACGCTTGCGTTGGGCATGGACCGGTTCAAGCCGGAGGTCATTGCCGCGTTGCAGGAATTGTTCGCCCCCAAGGGCATTTACGAGCGGAATGATGTTGCCGTACGCACCAAGGAGGGCTTGCCATTGGAAAAGGGGTATGTGGGTGGGCCGTTCGCCACGCAATTGACCGTTGAGGAAAATGGCCTGTTGTTTTCCGTGGACGTGGCCACGGGACAGAAGACCGGGCATTTTCTCGATCAACGGTGGAACCATGCCGCCATGGCATTGGTATCGCAAGGTGCGCGGGTGCTCGACTGTTTCACCCATACGGGAGGGTTCGCCCTGCACGCTGCCCAATACGGGGCGGCGGAGGTGTTGGGCATCGACATCAGCGATGAAGCGGTGGCGCAAGCAACGGCAAACGCCCAGCTCAACGGTTTCGGCCCCAAAGTGCGGTTCCAAGCGGGCAACGCCTTCGACCACTTGGCCCACCCTGGCTTCGGCAGGGAAGGGTGGGAGGTGATCGTGCTGGATCCACCAGCTTTCGCCAAAAGCCGTGGTGCTTTGGAAGGAGCGGTGCGCGGCTACAAGGAGATCAATTTGCGGGCGATCAAGGCGTTGCCGCGGGGTGGCTTTTTGGTCACCTGCTCATGCTCCCAGCATCTGTCGCCCGAGCTCTTCCGTGATACGATTGCGGCAGCTGCGCGCGATGCACGGCGGGAATTGCGCGAAGTATTCAGCGGCGGCCAACCGCCGGACCACCCCGTGCATTGGTCCATCCCCGAAACACATTACCTGAAGTGCCTGATCCTGCAGGTGCTGTAGGCCCCGAACACCTGTCACTGTTTGGCCGGCGCATCCGTTCCCACCGCCACCGTGGCCGGTTTCCGCTTCCGCCTTCTGGGCCATTTCCGCTCTTCGCCTAGCAAGTAGCCCCACGGTTTCAGCGTCGGTATTTCGTCGAACACCAGTTTGAGCATGCCGGTAATGGGTATGGCGAGTATGAGGCCCATAAGCCCCCACAACAGCCCCCAGCCAATAAGGGCGATGATACTGGCCAAAGGGTTGAGCGCAACACTGGAACCCACGATCTTGGGTGTGATGAAATTGTTGTCCAGGAATTGGGTGATCGCGATCACGCCGACCACACCAAGCGCGTACATGGCGGAATCCTTGGTGAGCAAGGCGATCAAGAGGGGAAGCACGGCTCCCATCCATGGCCCTATATAGGGGATCACGTTCAGCAGGGCCGCGGTCACCCCCATCAGTATGGCGTATTTCAGGCCGAGCGCCAGGAACCCGATGGAGTCCATGACCGCCATGAACAGCACCACGGTGAGGACGCCTTTGAGCCACTGGCGCGAAAGCCGGGCAATGTTCTCCACCACGCGCAGCACGGTGCCATCATGGTTGCTGCGCAGCCGGCTGAAGAACACGCGGAAGCGTGATTTCATCAGCAGCAGGAAGAAGGTAAGAATAGGGATGATGATGGCATTGGCAACGGCGGCACCCGTGGCCGAAAAGAAGCTCATGGCCATACCGCTTCCGCTTTCGGCCAGCGCCGACAGCTCCTTGTTGAACCAAGCGGTCTGTTCGCTCTGTGTCACATTGAATTTGCGCTCGAACCACGCTTGGCCGTCCGCCAGATGCTGGAGCATCGCATCTTTCAACTCCGGCAGGTCCTTGCCAAAGTGGGAATACTGCCAGCCCAGGAAAAACAAGGTGCCGAAGAAGATCAGCAGCAATAAAAGGCAACTAAGGGCGGCTGCCAGGCCCGTGGGGAAGCCCCAACGTTCCATGCGTTGGCAGAGCGGAAGCAGCAGAAAGCTGAAAATGCCCGCGACGAAGAACAGGATGAACAAGCCTTGGCCCACGTACAACACAGTGGTCGTGGCCATGATCGCGAGCAGGACCAGCACGTACCTCGACAAGGCATCATGCGGGCGCGTCGGGACCGGTTCCTGGGCCGACGGTGAGGTGGATTCCCGTTGCATAAATATGCGCCGTCAGGCTTTTTGCCTTTCCCCGCGTTGCTGTTTCCGCTCCCTAAAATACTGCTTGAACCGGTCCACGGTGATGCCCAGTTCGTGTTTTATGTCGGCAAGGGAGATGTTCTCCGCCTTCTGCATGGCGGCCGGTGCAGCCAGCCCCAACAGGAAAAGGATGGCCCGCTGCATCCATCCGCCTTTTCCGCGGCCCACGGCCATTTGCACCCCCTTCATCACCCCACCGGCCCCGAGCAGTTTTCCCAAGATGCCGCGCGGTGCAATGCCATGCAGCACCGTGGACAATACCTGCTTGCCCATGGCCTTTATCGTGCCGGGTTCCTTCAATTGGGTGATAGCGTCGCCCAACCGCCGGGCATGGTTGTCCCGTTCAGCCCGTAACCGCTCGCGTTCGGCCCTTACGGCCGCCATGCTGGTGAATTGTTCAGTCGTCGCCATGGTAAAGCGAATTGATGATGGTGAGGGCCAGGCCATTGGTAAGCGCCGCACGCAGGAAAAAGTGGAAAATGAGGTACATAACCAAGTAAAGCCCAGCTGTACATAGGAACCCCAGGGCGATACTGCCCATGAGATGACCGAACCAAATGGCCAAGGCCACGCTGGCGAAGAGCAGTACCACGGCCAACAGGACCAAGGTGACCAACAGGCCCAGCAGGAAACCAATGGCCTTGCCCAGTTTCGTACTGGCTTGTAGCAGCAAGAGGCGTTTTTCGGCTTTCCACCAGCCCTTGCCCTCATCCGCCACATGGCGGAAAAAGTCTTCGATCACTTCGCTTTCATACGCGGGTTCGCGGTTTGGGCCCATAGATCTAACAGGTATAAAAAGTTGAATGCCCGCCGGCAAGTCCGGCGGGCATTATGCATTGGATCAGTTATGGTTGTTGGCCACTTGGCTGGCGGTGCGGCGGGCCTGGTCCGCGGTCTTGCGCGCCGAGTCCTTGGCGTCGCGCTTCACGCGTTCCTTAAGGTCCGCGCCTTCCTCGGCCATGAAACCGAGGAAGTCCTTGATCTCTTCCTTGGTCATGTTCGCCCGGTCTATGATGGCGTCCTTGGTCTCTTGCCATTTCTCAAAACCTTGGTCGAGCAGGTCGCTCAACTGGTCCTTCGCTTCTTCGCTTTTGCGGCGGATCATACGGCGGGTTTCCTTGCCTGACTGGGGTGCGAACAGCAACCCGAGCGCGGCGCCGGCGGCCAAGCCTGCCAATACGCCTGCGATTGTTCTATTGGTGCTCATTTGTTTGGTTTTCTGGATTTGCTTGCCGAAGCAAGGAATTCCGTGCCAAGCACCAAGATACGCGTAAAATCGGCAATTGTGGCCGATGGCGCGGGGAGAAACCGTGGCCGGTGCGGCGCGATCGTGGAAAGCGCTCCCCACGCAATGCCGTCAGGCCTTGCCCGTTGCCGTGAACCGTCGTGAGGACAGCGAGTAGCTGTGCCCCTTGGAGATGATATGGATGCGCATGCCTTCTATACTGAAGGCCTCACCCTCGTCCACGTCGGCCAAGTTGGAGTAGGTGATGTCGTGGCCATCGAAGAGCATCACTTGCCCGCTGCCGATGGTTTCCAGATGTTCACCCTTGGTGATCACCACTCCGGTATCCTCGCCCAGGCCTATGCCGATGCCCTGCTGCAGGACCAGCTCAATGCCGAGCTCG
>JBIQMI010000040.1:0-18086 GCA_044463585.1 Cryomorphaceae bacterium | reverse complement strand
AAGGGGAGTGCCGCATGGAGCACAGCACCGACAAGCGTGAGCACGCTGTAATGATCGTATCGGAAAAGCTGACCGAGGTGAAAGGGGACTTTACTGAAGTGCCGCCACATCATTTTGTGCTGGTGGACCAGGACCTTTCCGTGCGCCTTCGAGCGGTGGGCAAAGGGAAACGCGGCTGATCGCTTGATGAAACCGCGCTTGGGCACGCGCCGGGCCAAGCGCTGGCAATGACCTAGTGGTCCTTCACCAGCTCATACAGCTGCTTCAGGTCCGGCGCGAGCACGATCTCTATGCGCCGGTTCTTGGCCTTGTCAGCGGGGTCGGCGGGGTCGTATTCGCTCTTGCCGGCCGCGGTAATGCGCTGCGGGTTGATCTTTCCGTTTTCCTGCAGGATGCGCACCACGCTGGTGGCCCGCAGCACGCTGAGGTCCCAATTGTCCTTGTATGGGGCACCGGGCAACACCTTGTCGGTATCGGTATGGCCTTCCACCATGATGTTCAGGTCCTTTTCACTGCCGATGGCCTTGGCGAGGTTGCTCAACGCCTCACGCCCCTTGGCGTCCACCGTGGTGCTTCCGCTGGGGAAGAGCAGTTGGTTCTCGAGCCGCACGTAGATCTGCCCGTCCTTTTGGGTAACGGTAAGGCCCTTGCCCTCGAAGCCGGTGAGGGCCTGGCTTACACGGTCCTTGAGGGCACGCATGGCCTGGTCCTTTTGGTCGAGTTCGCCCTGCAACTTGGCCAGCTTGGCCTCGCGGTCGGCCAAGGAGGAGGCCAGTACGCCGAGTGAATCCTCCTTGTTCTGCAGTTTCAGGCGGTTGGCCTCCAGGTCGGTGAGCAGCTTGCGGTTCTCGGCGCTTCCTCCGGCCACCAGGGCGTTGTACTTGCTGAGGAGCTCGTTGTTCAGCGCGTTGATCTTGTCGTACTGGGTGGTCATGTGGCGCAGGCTGGTCCCCAAGGTGAGGGTGTCGCGCTCCAGCATTTCCTTGCGGCGGCGAAGGTCCTCCAGGGTAACGTTCTGGTCCTTCAGGGCAGCTTCTGCCTGCTGGGCCTTGGCCAGCGCTGCGGCCTCGCTTTCCTGTGCGGCCTTGTAGCGGCTGTTGATTTCCTCGTATTTGCGGGCGGGCACGCAGGCGGCGAGCAGGGCCAAGGCCGCCAACGGGATCGTTTTCTGCAGGGTGTTCATGCTATCTTTCGGCTATGCGCCTCAAAGGTGGCCCGCAGGATCGGAACGGCCCTTGCAGGCACAACCTTTTTATGAACACCGCGTTTCCATTCCAACCATGGCACCCGTGAATTGGCCCGATGCCGGCCCCGGCCGGTTGCTGCTGCCCAGTTTTGATGAGGAATTGGAGCAATACCGCCTGCTGGCCTACCTGCAGCGCGTGGAGCGCTATTACCGCGAGCACAAGCTATATCCGCTGCTGGAGGACCTGGAGCTGCGCATTGCGCGCCTGCAGGAGCTGCTTGGGCGCGGCGAGGAATTGAAGGCACAGATCCGCGGGCAGCTGCTGGGGCTGGACCTGGCGCGGGGCGAGCTGGTGCGTGCTCCGGTGGCGGCTGCCGAATGGGACCGCCTGCGCGATGCGCTGGACCGCTGCATGGCACCGCTGCTGCAGGCCCGCGAACGCGGCCAGGAACTGCGCTCGGAGCTGGAGGGCCACATACGCGTGGAGCCGATCGGCCTGTTGCCGCTGGACGTGCGCGAGGGCTGGCTGCTGCTGCGCTCAGGCGACCAAGCGCTGATCTACGCCTATGCTCTGCCGTTGGTGCGCGGGGCCGGCGCCACCGATCAATACCGGTACGTGCGCACCCGGTACCATGCCACTTGCACCATAAGCCTGGCCAATACCTACGACCGGATCAAGACGACGCTGGCGCGTAGCGGGCCATTGCCCAACCCGGCCATGTTCGCCTTCGAAAGCGACATCACGCTGCCGCGCATCGAAACCTACTTGCCGCTGGCCAAGCGCATCACCTACGAGCTGGTGTCGGCATCGCTGCCTTCGTAGGCAAAGTGCACGCGCCTTAGGTCCAGCAGTTCCATGGCATTGATGTGCAGCCCCCTTACCTGCGGCGCCACCAGTATGATGTACCTGCGGTGGTACAGCGGCACCAAGGGCACATCGCGCATGGCCTGGGCCTCGGCCAAGGCCAGGTCGCGCATGCGATCGGCCTCGTTGTCGCGTGTTTGCGATGATGCGAACAGGGCATCGAACTGCGGATTGCTGTAACGCGTGGTGTTCAAGGGTGAGGGCAGTGCGGTGTCCGGCTGGGCGTTGCGGCCGTGCAGCAACGCCAGGAAGTTCTCCGGGTCCGGCAGGTCGGCCACCCAGCCTTCGCGCCAGAATTGCGCTTCGCCGCGCTCGATCCGGTCGTAGTAGGTCTTGGGCGCCACGGCGGTAACCGTTATGGGCACGCCCAGTTCCTTCCCCAGCATGTCCTGCGCGGCGCTGGCCACGCTGCGGTAGCCGAAGCCGATGTTGTTCATCTGCAGTTGCACGCGCGGAAACCCCTTTCCGCCGGGATAGCCGGCCAAGGCCAACAGTTGCCGCGCGCTATCGGGGTTAAATGGAATGCCTTTCACCAGTTCATAGGGGTAATCGCTGAGGCCCGGTGCCACCAACCCGTGTTCGGCGGGCACCGCCAGGCCGTGCAATACTTCATCAACGAGATGCCGCCGGTCCAGGGCCATGGCGAAGGCACGGCGCACGCGCACATCGTGGAAAGGTGGTTGCGAGGCATTGAAGGCGTAGAACTGCACGGCCAGTTCGGGTATGGAAAGCATGCGGAAACGTGGCTTGCCGCGCTCATCCACTGAATCGGCCAGCACGCCCACGGCCTCCAGGGGCAGCTCGGTAACGGCGGTGAGGTGGCCGCGCAGGAAGGCTTCCAGTTCCCGTTCGGCATCGGTGTTCAGGGTAACGCGTACCGCGTCGAGGTATGGCAAGGGGCGGCCTTGTTCATCGCGCTCCCAATAATTCGGGTTACGCTCAAGCACTATGGCGTCACCGGGCCTCGACACCTTCATCATGAACGGCCCTGTGCCCACGGCGGTGCGGAGGAAATCGGTGCCTTGGCGCAGCATTTCACGCGGCCAGACCGCACAGCTGGCCACGGACAGGACCTGCAGGAAATTGGGCACGGGCCGGACCAGGCTGATCTGCACGGTATGTTCATCGATCGCCTTGATCCCCTTGCAGCGGCCGCCCTGCTCGCCCGAGGCGTAATAAGCATCGGCCCCTTCCACCTTCCCCTCGAAAAGTTGGAACACGGCATCGCCCGTGCCTTTCTCGCAGGCGCTGGTCAGGCAGAACACCACATCCTCCGCGGTGAGCGGACGCCCTTTTCCCTCCGGGAACATGGGATGGTCATGAAAGCGCACGCCTTTGCGCAGGTGGAAGGTGTAAACCCGGCGGCTTGCGTCCACTTCCCAACGCTCGGCCAGGCCCGGTTCCACGGCCAAGGTGGCGCTGTTGAAGCGCAGCAGCCCTTCGTACACTTGGCTGGCCACGTGCAGTTCCGATACCAAGTTGGCCTGTAGCGGGAACAGGCTGCGCAGGGTTTGGGTCTCGTTGAAGTTAAAGACCCCCCCTTGTATGCCGCCGGTGCCGTGGATGCCCTGTTCGGGCGCGTTGCAGCCCGCCAACAAGGCGATGGCGGCAGCAAGGATCGGTAGGCGCATGGCCGCCAAAGCTATCCGGCCAATGCACGAATACCATGGACACCCGGCCTGTTTACCAACAATTCCGGCTTGATCCAAGCATCGGGGGCCACGAACCGGCGTGCTTCCTCCCCAGTGCACAGGGGGAACGATAATTTTCAGCCCGGTACCGCGTACCTCTGTTCACCTGCCGTGCACATTCCATTCCCACACCGCCTTCGCCATTCTTGGTGGCCGCTGCTCGCGCTTTTGGCCGTGGGGCAACTGCATGCGCAGGACAACCGCCGCGTGCGCACACTGCTGCTGCACAGCGATACGGTGGCGCTGGACACGCTCAGCATCGTACCGGGCTCCTTCTCACTTTGGCAAGGGCCCCGGGAATTGCATCCTGCGGAATACCGCCTCGATCCATTCAACGCGCTGCTGCTGCGCACCCCGCAAAGCCCCGCGGACACGCTCACCGCCCGCTATCGCGTGATGCCCATGCTGCTTACAGGGCGCGTGCAGCACAAGGACGAGGAGCAACTGCTGCGGCCCGTGGACGGCACCACGGACCCGTTCCGGTATGTGCCGGGCAAGCAGGCCACCGACCCATTCGGCATGGGCGGGCTGAGCAAGAGCGGCAGCATTTCACGCGGGATCCTGTTCGGCAACAACCAGGACCTTTCGGTGAACAGTACGCTGAACCTGGAACTGAACGGCCAGCTCACGGACAAGATCCGCGTGCAGGCCTCGGTAACGGACAACAACATACCCATACAGGCCGGGGGCAACACGCTGGAACTGCAGGATTTCGACCGCGTGTTCATCCGCCTGTTCGATGACCACCAGGAGCTGGTGGCGGGCGATTTCGTGCTGCTGCGCCCCAAGAGCCATTTCCTCAACTACTACAAGAAAACCAAGGGCCTGAGCTATACCACCCGTACCGGCGCCCGGCCGGGGTTGCGCAACGAGCTGGGTGTTAGCGCGGCCATCAGCAAGGGCGAATTCTCGCGCAACCAGGTGCAGGGCATCGAAGGGGTGCAGGGGCCGTACCGCTTGCGCGCCAGCGGTGGCGGTACGTTCATCATCATCCTCTCCGGCACCGAGCGCGTGTACCTCGATGGGCAATTGCTCACGCGGGGCATGGAAAACGACTACGTGATCGACTACAACACCGCCGACCTCACCTTCACCGCCAAGCGCCCCATTACCAAGGACAGCCGGATCGTGGTGGAGTTCCAGTACTCCGACAAGAATTACGCGCGGTCGCTGCTGCGCGTTTCGGACGATCTGGTGCTGGGGGCCACCACGCTGCACCTCAACCTGTACAGCGAACAGGACCATAAGAACCAGCCTTTGCAGCAATCGCTTACCGATGCCGAAAAGGAAGCCTTGGCCGATGCCGGCGACGACCCGCTGAAGGCAGTGGTGCCCGGTGCGGACAGTGTGCCCTTTTCACCCGATGAAGTGCTGTACGCCCGCGTGGACAACCTGGGCTGGTGGCCGGTGTACCGCAACAGCACCAATGCGGACAGCGCGCGCTACCGGGTCAGCTTCAGCCTGGTGGGCCCCGGCCTTGGCGATTACGTTCAACAGGGCTTCACCCCGAACGGGCGCGTGTTCCGCTGGCTGGCCCCGGATACGGTGAACGGCCGCATCGTGCACAAGGGTGACCATGCGCCCGTACGCGTGCTGGTGCCCCCGCGCACCAAGCGCATGGCCGCGCTGGGCGCGGAGCATACTTTTTCCAGGCGCACCAAGGCCTGGGGCGAGGTGGCCGTAAGCGACCAGGACCTCAATACCTTCAGCAGCGTGGATGACGGCGACAACACCGGACTGGCCGTGCGGGCTGGGGCCAGCCATGCCATACCGCTTTCGCCAAGCGATACCACCAAGCTATTGGTGCTGGGCACGGAGAATGAATGGCGTTCGGCGCTGTTCACCCCCGTGGAGCGGTACAGGGCGGTGGAATTCGACCGCGATTGGAACCTGGGCACGACCCTGTTCAATGGCGACCAAGTGCTGGCCGGCGCCAGCGTGGGCTGGGTGAACGGCAAGCAGGGCCGGGTGGACCTGAACGGCGCCATGCTGCAGATCGGCAGCGATTACAGCGGTTTCAGGCAGGCGCTGCTGGGGAACATGCGCATGGGCAAATTCGACGCCACCGTTGATGGTAGCCTGTTGCGCACCAGCGCCAGGCCGCTCAGCAGCAGCTTTGTGCGCAACAAGGCGCGGCTGGCGAGGCATTTCAAGGGTTTCACCCTGGGGGTGTACGATGAGCTGGAGCACAACCTGTTCCGCAACGACAGCTTGGCCCTGCTGCAAGGTGGCAGCTACGCGTACAACACGTGGGAGGCCTTTGTGCAAAGCCCTGATTCGGCCAAGGCAAAGTACCGCGTGTCCGCCGGGCAACGGGTCGATCAGGCCTACAGTGCGGGCCGGCTGGCCCCTTCCACCCGCGCGGACCAGTACGCCGCCAGCCTGGACCTGGGGGGCAGGCGCGTGCGCAAGCTCTCCGCCACGGCGAGCTACCGGCGGCTGAACGTGCTGGACAGCCTGCTCACCGGCCAAAAGGCCGAGAACTCCTACCTGGCCCGATTGGACCACGGGCACAGCGCGCTGAAGGGCGTGCTCAACTGGGATTTGTTCTATGAGTTCGGCAGCGGGCTGGAGCAGCGCCGCGAATACATCTACGTGCAGGTGCCCGCCGGCCAGGGGTCCTTCGTTTGGATCGATTACAACGGCAATGGCGTGAAGGAGCTGAATGAATTCGAACCGGCACCTTTCTCGTACGAGGCCGATTACATCCGGGTGTACGTGCAGAGCAATGAGATGGTGCGCGTGTACAGCAACCAGTTCGCCGCATCGGGCGAGCTGCGGCCATCGGCGGCCTGGCGCGACAGCAAGGGGCTGAAGGGCTTTTTGGCGAAATGGAACGACCTGGCCAGCTTCCGCAGCGACCGCAAGACCGCCAACGACGATGTGTCGCTGGCCATCGACCCGTTCCAGCTGAACCCGGTGGACAGCGCCATGATCGCCCTGAACAGCTCGGTGCGCAACACCCTGTACTACGATCGCAGCAGCCGCAAGTGGAGCGCCGACCATACTTGGCAGAGCGATCGCGGCAAGAGCCTTTTGCTGAACGGTTCGGAATCACGGGTACGGGAAGGGCACACCGTGCACGTGAGGTGGAACAGCAGCGCGCAGTGGACCTGGGAAGCGGAAGCTTTTGATGGCCGTACCGCCAGCAACAGCGAGGTGGTGGCGGGCCGCAACTATGCGCTGCGCGAGCAGAGCCTGGCCCCCAAGCTTACTTGGCAGCCAAACACCCGCATGCGCGGGGCGCTGCGCTTCAAGTACACCGGCAAGGCCAACACACCCGAGCTGGGCGGCGAAAGCGCAACCCTGCGCGACCTGGGCGCCGAGTTCAGGCTGAACACCGCCGGCAAGGGGGCCTTGCAGGTCAACGCCAACATGGTGGACATCGGCTACGACGGTACCGTGGACAGCAGCCTGGGCACCGAAATGCTCGCCGGCCTGAAACCGGGCACCAACATCACCTGGAGCGCCACGCTGCAACGCCGCATCAGCGACCACCTGCAAGTGGATTTCACCTACAACGGAAGGTCAAGCCCCGGCGTACCCGTGGTGCACGTGGGGGGGGCCCAAGTGCGGGCCTTCTTCTGACGCATGCGGGACCAGAACGCGCTCCGGCCTGCCCGGCTTATTTGAGGTTGAACGTGGTATGCCCTACACGTACGCTGCTTTCGTACACGTCCACCTTGTATTCCCCGCCGTTCAGGTCGCCGCTGGCGGTCCAGAACACGCATACATCAACGGGTGCATTCTGGTAATCCACGTCGCGCTTGGCGCTGAATTCGCCCTCCACGCCATCGAAGAAGAACCGGTTGGCCTGTTCCTGTGCGGGCAGCACGGAACCATCGGGCCCGATGATGCGCATGTAGAGCGTTTTCTTGCCCGCTGAAGCGATCCGGTTTTCACCCAGGGTGAAGCAGCATTTGATCATTTCGGCCTTGCGGGCACGGTCGGTGTCCACCTGCTTGCCGTTGTTGCGCACGAACAGTGCGTTGGCCTTCATGCCGGTGGCCGTTAGCACCGAGCCTTTGTCGATCAACGCCTGTTGCGCGGCGGTCTTGGTCTCCAAGGCCTGCTTTTGGCCCGTTACCTCGCCAAGCTGTTGCTTGGTGGTCACGTTCTCGGCCATCAGCGCCTGGTTCACCTGGTTCAGGGAATCGATGGTGAACACGTAGCCTTTCATGATCTTCCGCAGGGTCTCGGCCTCCTTGCGTGCCTTGGACAGGTCATAGTTGCCACGCTTCACCTTGTCCATCAGACCCACGATCTCCTTTTGCAGCGAATCCATGCGGGTGCGCATCTGGTCGTTGGTGGTGCTCAGGGTATCGTACTGCACCAGCATGTCCTCGAGCAGTTTGGTCACGTTGTCCTTCTCCTCGGTAACCGCGGTCACTTGGTCGGTTGCGGCAATCGCTTGGTCCTTTTTCTGGAACCAAAGCACGAGCAGGATCACGTTGCTGATGAGCAAGAGCACCACCAGTACAAGGAGCAGGGTATTGTTCCTGTTGCGCGGTGCGGGGTTGGGCGACTGATATTCAGGCATGTAGGCTGGGTGTTTGGCCGGCTAAGGCGCGAAATTATCTTCGTGGGGTGGCCGCTCAGATGCCATGCCAACACCAGTTGTCAACAAAAGGATGAACCATGCGGCGGCGCGCAACCTCGATGTTATACGACCTGGCGGGGCTTTTCCTGCCTCGCCGGTGCGCCGGCTGCGACCAGGCCTTAACCGCCGCGGAGCGGGCCATCTGCACCGATTGTGTGGATGATCTTCCCCGGTTCCGTGGCCATCACGATCCCGAAAACCGGGTGGAACTGGTGTTCCGCGGCCGTGTGCAGTTGCATGCGGCCACGGCGTTCCTGCAGTTCACCAAGGACGGCATGGTGCAGCACATGTTGCACCGCCTGAAGTACCGGGGCGACCTGCTTGTGGGGGTGGAATTGGGCCGCCGCATGGCCGAGGAGGTGCGTGCCTGCCCCCGTTTCAGCGATGTGGACACCCTGTTGGCGGTGCCGCTGCACAAGGAGCGCCTGCGGCAGCGCGGGTACAACCAGGCGCAAATACTGGTGGACGGCATGTTGCAGGCCTGGCCGATGCGCAACGCTGGCCGCGACATGCTGCGCGTGGTGCACACCACCACCCAAACACGCAAGGGCCGGATATCGCGCTGGGCGAATGTGAAGCAGGCCTTCCAGCTGGGCGACCCAGCGGCCCTGCAGGGCGCCCACGTGCTGCTCGTGGATGACGTGGTGACCACCGGCGCCACGCTGGAAAGTTGCGCGAATGCGCTGGCCGCGGTGCCTGGCGTGCGGATCAGCGTACTGGCCTGCGCCTGCGCGTGAATCACGCCAGCTTATCGCTCAGCAGCAGCATTTCAATGCCCGGCGCTATGCGCTCGTAAAGCATGCGATGCGTGGCCTCCGTGATCGGCATGTCCACCTGCAGGCGCGCGTTGATCTCGTGCACGCACTTTACGGCGTAGTAGCCTTCGGCCACCATGTTCATTTCCAACTGGGCGGCACGCACGCTGTAGCCCTTGCCCACCATTACCCCGAATTCGCGGTTGCGGCTGAAGGTGGAGTAGGCGGTAACGAGCAGGTCGCCCAGGTACGCCGGTTCCTTGATGTCGCGCGAAATGGGGTGCACCGCCGTTACGAAGCGGTCGATCTCCTGTATGGCGCGGCTCACCAGCACCGCCCGGAAGTTGTCGCCGTAGCCCAGGCCAACGGAAATGCCGGCGCAAACGGCCACCACGTTCTTCAATATGGCGGCATACTCGGTGCCGTAGATGTCGTCGCTGAGGGTTGTTTTCAGGAAGCGGCCTGCCAGCGCGTCGCCCATGAAAGCGGCCTTGGCCGGGTCTTGGCTGGCAATGGTAAGGTAGCTGAGGCGTTCCAGCGCCACTTCCTCGGCATGGCAGGGCCCGCAAATGATGCCGAGGTCATTCACCTCCACTTGCCAGCGTTCGGCCAGGTATTCGCCCACCACCTGGTTGGTCTGCGGCACAATGCCCTTTACCGCGCTGAAGCAGGTTTTGCCGCGCAGCCCGCCGGGCGGCAGCATGTCCAGGGTTTCCTTCAGGAAGGCGCTGGGCACGGCGATCACGAGCACTTCGGCCTCCTGCACCACCTGCCGCAGGTCGCTGTCCATGCGCAAGCGCCGGGGGTCCAACGTGGCGCCCGAGGTGTAGCGGGGGTTGTGCCCGTACTTGCGGATGTGGTCGATGGCGGCCTGCTGCCGCACCCACCAGCCCACTTGCTCCATGTTGCCCGAAAGCAGTTTCACCAGGGCCGTGCCCCACGAGCCGGCGCCGATCACGGCCACGCGCCGCGCCTGCATCAGAAGTGCACCTGTTTTTTCATCTCCTTGCCTTCGCGAAGGAAGGTCACATCCGCGGCATCGCCTTTCTTGAAGGCGGCCAAAGCTTTCATGTAGCCCATCATGTCGGGTGTTTCCTGGTCGCCGATGCGCAGCACCACGTCCCCCGCTTTCATGCCGGCCAGCGCGGCAGGCTTGCCTTCGGTCACGCCATCGATGCGCATGCCTTTTCCATCGTACATGTAGTCGGGCACCACGCCCAGGGTAACGGAGAAGCGGGGTGCCTTGGAGGTGTCGGTATCGGCTGTTTTGGTGAAGCTGAGCTTGGTGCTGTCGTTCACCGCGGAGATCACCGCTTCAATGAAGCGGGCAACGCGCAGCATGCCGGGGTAGTTGATCTTGTCGGCATCATCGCTGGGCTTGTGGTAGTCCTCGTGGGTGCCGGTGAAGAAGTGGATGGCGGGCACGTTCTGCAGGTAGAAGCTGGTGTGGTCGCTGGGCCCGATGCCGCCCTCGGTGGTCTTTACCACCAGGTTGCCGGCGGTGATCTTGTCCACCACGGCCCAGGCCGGCGATGTGCCCACGCCGTTGATGGCGATGTGCCCGCCGCTGTCCAGCCGCCCCACCATGTCCATGTTGATCATGTAGTTGAGGCTGTCGATGGGCAGGGTGGGGTGCTTGGTCCAGGCGTTGGAGCCGTACAGGCCTTTTTCCTCGCCGCTGAAGGCCATGAAGAGGTAGTTGTTGTTCTTGGCGGCGGGCATGCGCTGCAGGTCCTCGGCCAAGCGCAGCATTACGGCCACCCCGCTCGCATTGTCGTCGGCACCGTTGTGCACGGCCGGTTCGCCGCGGTACAGCGAGCCTTCCTCGCCAAGGCCGAGGTGGTCGAAGTGGGCACCGATCACCACGGTGTAAGGTTTACCGTTGCCGAGGTAGCCCAGCACGTTGTGGCCGGTGCGCTCCTCGCGGATGATGTCCGTTTGCAGCACTACCGGGTCACCGTCCTGCCCCAGTTTGGCCAGGCCGCTTTTGGTCAGGAACACCACGGGTACGGTGCTGGCCTGCAATTTCATCTTGAAATCGGCGGACGGGTCCTCGGCCTTTTCGGGGTCGTCGTTGAAGAAGATGACGGCATTGGCGCCGCGTTCCACGGCGGCATCGATGCGTGTGCGCAGGTCGTTGTACTTCAGCCACGCTGAATGGGGATGCATGCCATCGGGCGAGCTGATGCTCATGCACGCTGCGCGGTCCTTCAACTCCACGTGTTCAAAGTCGTCGCGGTTCTTTTCCGGGGCCACGATGCCATAGCCGCAACGGGCCACGCGGGTAAGCACCCTGGCGTTGGCGGAGTAGCCCAGTGGGTAGAAGTCGCTGCCGGGCACCAGCTTGTTGCGCCCCAATTGCAGGTGGTTGTCCGGCCCGGTGCGCGGCAGCGCCGCGAAATGGAAGGCATTGAGGTAGCTGCCATCATCGCCCTTGGGGGCCAGGCCCAGCTGTTGGAAGCGCTGCACGAGGTAGGCCGCGGCCATGGTCTCGCCCTTGGTGCCCGTCTCGCGCCCTTGCATGCTGTCATCGGCCAAGGTGTACACGTCCAGGCGAAGCTGCTTGAGCGCGGTGCTGTCCGGTGCCAGGGTTTGTGCTTGTGCCCCTGCGTGGGCCACGGCGAAAAGTGCCAGCACGAGGCCGGCACGGGCGTTGTTCCTGTTCATCTTCAACTTCATGCGGGCGGCGAAGGTATCCACTGGGGCCGCGCTGGCCCGGCCATTGGCGCATGTTGACCTTGCCATGACCCGGCCTTGGATGCGGGGCACTGACCACCGCTTGCGACCAATTGCATGGTTGGGTTTACATTCGCCGCCGTTATTGCCCGGGGCCGACATGCTCACGCTCTTCTACCTGCTTGCCGCCATATCCGTGCTCGCCGCCGCCGTGGTGGTGGCCGCCAAGAGCCCGATCACCAGTGTGATCGCGCTGATCGTATGCTTCCTGAGCATTGCCGGGCATTATGTGCTGCTCAACGCGCAATTCCTGGCCATGGTGCACGTGATCGTGTACACCGGTGCCATTCTGATCCTCATGCTGTTCGTGATCATGTTGTTGAACATGAACGCCGAGGTGGAAAAGCGGAAACCGCTGGTGGTGCGCTTGTTGGCGGTGGTTACCGGCGGCCTGATGCTGCTGGTGCTGCTGGCGGCCACAAAACAGTGCCTGGGCGCTGCACCTGAAAGCTACAACACAGGGGTGGGGCTGGTGAAAAATGTGGGGCAAGTGCTCTTCCGCGATTACCTGATCCCTTTTGAAGTGAGCAGCGTGCTGTTCCTGAGTGCCATGGCCGGTGCCATGATGCTGGCCAAGAAGGACGGCACCGAGCATGTGAACCTTCCGCCGAGCAGCGAACCCAAAGAGAACGCCTGATGGAACAAGTGCTTACCGCCATCCGCGTGGTGCCGTTGGAGCACTACATGCTGCTGAGCTTCCTGCTCTTCAGCATCGGCGTGGCCGGGGCCATGCTGCGGCGCAACATCCTCATCATCATCATGTGCCTTGAGCTGATGCTCAACAGCGTGAACCTGCTGCTGGTGGCATTGAGCGCCCACTTCAGCGATGCCGGGGCACAGGTGTTCGTCTTCTTCATCATGCTGGTGGCCGCCGCGGAAGTGACCGTGGGCCTGGCGATCATGGTACAGATGAAACGCAATGCCGACGGAGTGGACGTGAACCAACTGAACCGCCTGAAATGGTGAGGATCGATCTGCTTGCCACCCTGGTGCCGGCACTTCCCCTGTTGGGCACCTTCATCACTGGCTTCGGCCGCCGCAAGCTTTCCGCCTACGCTGCCGGGGGAATTGCGTCCACCATGGTGGGCCTCTCCTTCCTCTGCAGCCTGCTGCTCTTCTTTGGCCACGACGGCAACACCCACATCGTGCACCTGTTCAACTGGATCACGGTGGCCGACATGCAGGTGCCCTTCGCCTTCCAGATCGACGGGCTGAGCCTGTGGATGATGCTGTTCGTGACCGGCACCGCCACGCTCATCCACATCTACTCCATCGGCTACATGCACGATGACCCGCGCGTGGCCACCTTCTTCGCGCAGCTCAACCTCTTCACCTTCGCCATGATGCTGCTGGTGATGGGCAGCAACTTCCTGGTCACCTTCATCGGCTGGGAGGGCGTGGGCCTGTGCAGCTACCTGTTGATCGGCTTCTGGTACAACAACCCGGAATTCAACTACGCCGGGCGCAAGGCCTTTGTGATGAACCGCATCGGCGATGTGGGCATGGTGCTGGCCATGACATTGATGTTCCTGCAGTTCGGCACGTTGAACTACACCGAGATCATGGACGGTGCTGGTTCGTTTGCGCAAGGCAACCCCTTGATCGTGGGCTGCACGCTGCTGCTGTTCCTGGGCGCAACGGGCAGGAGCGCGCAGCTCCCGCTGCTCACCTGGCTGCCCGATGCCATGGCCGGCCCCACTCCGGTGAGCGCGCTGATCCACGCCGCCACCATGGTTACCGCCGGTGTTTTCCTGGTGGTGCGCAGCTCGGTGCTGTACGAATTGGCGCCCTACACGCAGGATATCGTGCTGTGGATCGGCGTGGCCACGGCCCTGTTCGGTGCCACGGTGGGCCTGTTCCAGAACGACATCAAGAAGGTGCTGGCCTATTCCACGGTGAGCCAGCTCGGCTACATGTTCGCCGCCATGGGCGTGGGGGCCTACAGCGCGGGCATGTTCCACGTTACCACGCACGCCTTCTTCAAGGCGCTGCTCTTCCTGGGCGCAGGCAGCGTGATCCACGCCTTGGGCGGGGAGCAGGACATCCGGCGCATGGGCGGGCTGAAGAACAGCACCAAGACCACCTACATCACCTTCCTGGTGGCCACCTTGGCCATTGCGGGCATACCGCCGCTCAGCGGCTTCTTCAGCAAGGACAGCATTTTGGCGAACGCTTTCCAGGACAGCCCCGCGGCATGGACGCTGCTCGTATTGGCCGCCCTGCTTACCGCCGTTTACATGTTCCGCCTGCTGTTCCTCACCTTCTTCGGCAGCTACCGCGGCCAGGCCGTGCCGCATGAAAGCCCCAAGGTGATGACCATGCCCCTGGTGGTGCTGGCCGTGCTGAGCGTGGTGGGCGGTGTGTTGAACATCCCCCACGTGTTCGGTGGCAACGAATGGCTCAAGGGCTTCCTGTCGCCCGCGGTGGACGGCGTGCTGAACGAACACCTCACGCTTTCGGCCGCCACGGAGTTCACCCTCATGGCCATCACCTTGGTGCTCACGCTGCTGGGCATTTGGTTCGCCTGGAACCAATACGGCAAGCAGGCCAAGCTGGACGGTGCCCTGGAGGACATGCCCTGGCCCAAGCGGCTGGTGGCCCGCAAGTGGATGCTCGATGAGCTTTACGCCTACCTGGTGGAGCGGCCCTACGGCTGGTTCAGCAGGCAGTTCTTCAACATCGGCGAGAACAAGGTGGCCGTGCCGCTGACCGCCGGCACGGGCGATGCGGCGCACGGCTTTGCCGAGTGGCTGCGCAAAGTGCACACGGGCAATACGAGCTTTTACATCTTCGGCATGATGGCAGGCGTGGTCATTTTCCTCCTGATCACCTTATTCGGCGCGTGACCATGGAATTGTTGGCCTTGTTCCTCATACCCTTCCTGGTGGCCAGCGCACTGCTGGTCATGCGCCCCGCTGCCGGCATGGCACGCGGCCTGGCGTTCACCTCCACCTTGCTCACCCTTGTCCTCACCCTGTGGCTGTGGTACAACTGGGGCGGGCAGGCCGTTACCGCGCTCTCCATGGACTGGGTGCCGGCCTGGGGCCTGCGTCTGAACTTCGGCTACAATGGCATCGGCCTGCTGATGCTGGTGCTCACCGCGGTGCTCTTCCCCTTCATTATTGCCACGGGCTACAAGCAGCCGGTGGGCAACGCTGCCCAGGTGAATGCCCTGCTGCTGTACTGCCAGTCGGCGCTGTTCGGCGTGTTCATGGCGCAGAACGCGTTCGTATTCTACATTTTCTTCGAGCTTTCGCTGGTGCCGCTGTTCTTCCTGCTGCTGCGCTGGGGCGGCGAACACAAGCGTGCCATCACCATCCGCTTCTTCCTGTACACCTTGGCCGGCGGCCTGGCCCTGCTGTTCTCCATCGCCTACGCCACGCTGCAAACGCCCCTGCCGCACAGCGCCGATTTCGCGGACCTGGCGAAGCTGCAATTGCCCATGGCCAGCCAGCAGTGGCTGTTCTGGACCTTCTTCCTGGCCTTCGCCATCAAGATGCCGATCTTCCCCTTCCATAGCTGGCAGCCTGAAACCTATACCATGGCCCCCACGCAGGGCACCATGGTGCTGAGCGCGGTAATGGGCAAAATGGGCATCTACGGCATCGTGATGTTCCTGTACCCGATCGTGCCGCTGGGCACGGCCTATTGGCAGGACCTGGTGATCTGGCTCAGCTTGATCGGCGCGCTCTACGCCGCGGTGATCGCCTTCCGGCAGGAGAACTTCAAGCGCCTGGTGGCCTATTCCTCCATGAGCCACTTGGGCCTGATGGCGGCCGCCATGTTCACTTGGAACGCCTACGGCATCAGCGGTGGCCTGTACCAGACCTTCGCGCACGGCGTGCTGATGATCTGCCTGTTCTACATCGTGGGCATGATGCACCTGCGCGTGGGCAGCAACAATTTCGCCGATATGGGCGGCATGAAAAAGGCGATGTCGCGCTTCGCCCTCATGTTCATGCTCATCGTGGGCAATGCCATTTCAATGCCGCTTACCCAAAGCTTCCCCGGTGAATGGCTCATGTTCAATGGCCTGTGGCAGTTGAACGGCTGGATGGCCTTGGGCGGTGTGGTGCTGATCATTTTGGGCGCCGTTTACATGCTGTACGCCTACCAGCGCGTGCTGCTGGGGCCCGAACGCAGCCTGGCCGTGGCCGATGCGGACGACGAAGAGCATTCTTTCCTGATCCCCTTGATCGTGATCATCTTCCTTGTGGGAGTATTCCCCAATATCGCGCTGCACTTGGTCGATGGGCCGGTGCAGCATTTGTTGAACTCCATTCCCCCGCTGCCATAAGATGAGCGCGCTGATCCTGATCTCCGTGCTGGGCGTGGTGCTGTTGTACCTGGGCCTTTTCGGCAGGAAGAGCATACTGGCCCCGGTGGCCCTCCTGGGCCTGGTGGGCGTGATCGCCCTGTTCTGGTCGGGCTGGAACATCGCCCATCCGCTGTTGGGCGAAATGCTCGTCTTCGACCGGTTCAGCGTGGCCTTCAACATTGCCATGGCCGCCCTTACCGCCATCATCTTCCTCTTCGGCCCGGACTACTATGCCCGCATGGAACGGCACGTGGCCGAACAGTACGCGCTGATGGTGTTCTCGCTCACCGGCGCCTTCCTGCTCAGCTCGTACCAGAACCTGCTGATGCTGTTCATCGGCTACGAGATCCTGAGCATACCGCTGTACGTGCTGGCGGGCGCCAAGAAGTACAGCCTGCGCAGCACCGAGGCTTCGCTCAAATACTTCCTGCTGGGCTCGTTCGCCTCGGCCTTCATGCTTATGGGCATCGGCCTGTTGTACAGCCTCACCGGCTCGTTCGACATGAACAAGCTGGCCGGCATGATGGCCGCGCAGGGATCGGGCAACGCCATCCTCAACTTCGGCCTCTTCTTCGTGGTGGTTGGCCTGGCCTTCAAGGTGGGCGCGGTACCCTTCCACTTTTGGGTGCCCGACGTGTACCAAGGTTCGCCCACGTTGATCACCACCTTCATGGCCACCGTGGTGAAAATGGCCGCCTTCGCGGGATTCTACCAGTTCGTGGCCATCACGGGGATGCCGCATACCCTGGCGCTCACCCTCGCGCTGCTGGTGCTGGCCACCCTGTTGGTGAGCAACGTGGCGGCCCTGCGCCAAACCAACTTCAAGCGCCTGATGGCCTACTCCAGCGTAAGCCATGCCGGATTCCTGTTGCTGGCGCTGCTCTCCGAAGGCGGGGCCGTAAAGGCGCTCGGTCTATCGGTGGAAAACACGCTGCTGTTCTACACGTTCACCTACTCGCTGGCCACCATCGGCCTGTTCATCCTCTTCATTATTGCCAAGCGCGCCAACCAAGGCGCCGAAACGAACAACATTTTCCAGGGCCTGTGGCAAGCCAACCCTTGGCTGGCGCTGTGCGGGCTGGCCATGCTGCTCTCGTTGGCGGGCATACCGCTCACGGCAGGCTTCATCGCCAAGTACCAGGTGTTCCTGCTTGCCATTGGCGCAGGCTGGCTGAAGGTGATGGGCTTCGGGGTGCTGATGGCCCTGCTGGGCATCTACTACTACGTGATGGTGGCCCGCGAGATCTTCGTACCAGCCCCGCAACCGGTCACCTTTACCGTGGCCCCGCTGAATTGGCTGGTGGTAACAGCCTGCACCGTGGGCGTGCTGCTGCTGGGCTTGTGGCCCTCGCTGGTGGGGTTGTAAGGCGCGCGGCAAAACCATCGCGGGCCGAACCGGTGGTTCGACGCTACGGGTGCTTCGCATACCCTCCGCGGTTAACCATCGCGGCCCAGGCATTTCTCTGTGTTCCCTGCGCTCTCTGTGGAAAACCCATCGCGGCCAAGGCATCTTTTCATCTTCAGCGCTCAGGTGGACCATGTGGACATTGTGGACGGCGTTGTTCAGTGCCACCGTGGCTTCTCTTCGTTTCCTGCATTTCCCCCCTTTCCTTCCTCTCTCCCAAACTGCCCCGCATTTCCCCGCGCCTCGGCGCCTCAGCGGCAAACCATCGCGGCCAAGGCATTCCTCGGCGTCCTACATCGCCCAACAGCTCCGCGTTCTCCGCGCCCTCCGCGGTTAACCATCGCGGCCGAGGCATTTCCCTGCGCCTCAGCGCCTCAGCGGCAAAAACCCATCGCGGCCAAGGCATTCCTCGGCGTCCTGCATCGCCCAACAGCTCCGCGTTCTCCGCGCCCTCCGCGGTTAACCATCGCGGCCAAGGCATTTCCCTGCGCCTCAGCGCCTCAGCGGCAAAAACCCATCGCGGCCAAGGC
>JBIQMI010000039.1:12614-18140 GCA_044463585.1 Cryomorphaceae bacterium | reverse complement strand
GTAGGCTAACAGTGCCCGCACAGTAGGCTAACAGTGCCCGCACAGTAGGCTAACATTGCCCGCACAGTAGGCTAACAGTGCCCCCACAGTAGGCTAACAGTGCCCGCACAGTAGGAAGGCTGTGCCCTAACAGATGGTCAACATAGAGGGTCAGCGCAGTACCTGCACGGTGCCATGGGTGGCCACGGGCTGATCCGGTGCTTGTGCCGGTACCTGCTCCAGCACCCAGAAATACACGCCATCCGGCACGGGCTGCCCGTTGGCGGTGCGGCCATTCCATACCGGCTCGGCGCTGCTGCTGTACACCTTCTGGCCCCAACGGTTGTAAATGGAGAATGAACGGAATACGGCGCCCTCCCAGGCCAAGGGCTTGAATACATCATTTTCGCCGTCGCCGTTGGGCGTGAATACATTGGGGAACTCCACGGCATAAGAACAATCCTTCAGGCTGATGGCCACGGAATTGGTCCGGTTGCAACCCGATTTTTCCAGGTGAAGCACGTACACGCCGGCGGTATCCACGGTGCGTGGCACGGCGGTGGGGCCATCGGCCCAGTTGGCCGTTACGTCCTGGGGCAGCCCGTGGCCTATTTGCAATTCGTCCCCTTGGCATAGCAGGTAGGGTCCGCCCAATTGGGGGTCGGGCATTTGCACCATGCTTACCTCTATGGTGTCGGGTGGCCAGGTGCATTCCGGGTGCGACCATTGCACGATGTAGGTGCCCGGTGCGGTAACGGTGTACAGCGGCGCCGTGCTGCCGTTCTGCCACAGGTAGGTGGCGCCATCGCGGGTGGCATCCAGCAACAGGGTGTCACCCGGGCACAGCAGCGTATCCGGGCCGAGCAATTGCCCGGTGTTGTCGCAGGGCGCCTTGCTGTAGGCGAGGATGATCAGGTTCACGATGTTGTCGGACTGCTGCGCTGGAAGCAGCGTAGGGCTGTGGCGGTAGGTGACCTGGAAGTTTTGTGCACCATCGGCCACCAGCCCGGCCAGGTCGGAAAGCGCATCCGCGCCGTGCACCTCCTGGTCGGGGTCATCGTCGCCCACGCCCTCAAACACGCCGTACGCGTAATGGAACGTGGCGCAGGCACCGAACATGTTGCCGGGGCCAGCATTATAGTCGCGGCCATAGATGTTGCCCAAGGTGGTGCCGTTCACCACCACGGTCTCATAATCATAAAGCCAACTGCCGCAATAGGCCGCCATGGTGCCGAAGGCAATGGGTTCCGCGGTGGACATGGGGTGTGTGGCGTGTATGGTGTAGTTCTCCTCCAACTGTGCGTTCAGGCCCGTGTGGAAAACATCCACGGTAATGGAGGGCATGCCCGGCAGCTCATATTCGGTAACCAGCATGTATTCCTTGAAGTTGGTTTGGCCCACCCACAGGTCGAGCGTGTACATAGCAATGGCCGGATCGAGCTGGGCGGTAATGTCCAAGGTGTGCAGGGTTACCGCCCCGTACGTGCTGGAAAAGGTGGGCCCCGCGGTGGTGCTGTTGAAGGCGATGGGTATGGTGCCCATGGTGAAGTTCACGGCATCATCGGGGCTGGTGCCGATGGCCACCGCGTACAGGGTTGCCTTGCGAATGGTGGCGCCCGGGGGCAATGCACATTCGATCATGCCGATGCCGCTGCTTTGGTCGCCGATGGAGAAGGAACCCACCACCAAGCCCCCGTTGTAGGTATCGGTCCAAATGTTCTGTTGGGCGCTGAGGCTCACGGCCAGCAGCAGGGCACAGGCGGTGCCCAGCGGCCCCCTGGCCGAGGAGAGTAGTTGGAGCATGCGGTACAAGGTGTTGAGAGGACACCTTGAACCGCGAAAATAGCACGGTCGTCGGAAGCGGAAGTATCGGTCGGCCGGAGTGGTGCGCGCGATCTTTTTGAACGGACCGCTGTTGATGGCCCGATAATGCGTAAACTTGCCGTTGGTGCCTCTCACACCAACGTTCAGTGTCTCTCCACTGAAATCTTACATCATGCCACTCTCCGAACACTCTCCAAGTGCCGGCCGGGCCTCTGTCCTGGGCGGCCACCTTCCAAGGGCCATACCGAAATTGCCGCGGCCATGGCCGGTTACTTGTTCATTGGCCTTGCTCGTTTGGCTCTTTTGCCCGGTTGTGCTTCAGGCCCAATACTGGAGCGAGGATCCATCGGATGCCACAACCGCGCTAAACGGGGGTTCATTGGTTTCCCCTCTTACTCCGGCGTTGCCGGGTTCTTGTGCAACCACCGGGGCATGCAATACCGGACCCGACTTCAATTTTTCCCTTGTATCCTCAGCTACGCCCCAAAGCGCCGGTTTGGCCTATCCGCCCTGCTGGGTGGAACAGACCATTACGCCGAACATGCCGCAAAAGGACATCTGGTATAGGCTGGAGCCGGGGCAAGCCGATGCGAATTACCGGTTTGTATTATACGGTGCAGGCTCCCCCGCCATGAATAAGGGCGGCATGGCCGTGTACGAGGCCACCAGTGCCACGGGGCCTTTCAGATTGTTGGATTGCGCGCTGCGCGGTGGACCGACCACCTCGGCAAACCTGCCCGCCGTGGAGGCCACATGCATCAGCCCGGGCCACAAGCTTTATATCCGGATCTGGGACCTCAGTTCACCCGTCGTGGCCAATAGCCAATTCAGTATCGGTATTTTGGGCAGAAGGACCTCCAACATGCCGGACAGGGGAGCCGATGAAACGCCTTGTGCGGCGCGGACGATAAATCCGGTGGCCTCATTTACAACTTCGGGCAGTACGATTGATTACACATTTGCTTGCGATGAGGCCGATTTTTTGTACACCACACCTGAAAAGGCCGGTGGCGATCTGTGGGTGAAACTGGTGGTTCCTGCTTCCGGCAACGTGCGCATCAAGCCTTCCAATACCGGTGTGAGTAGCAATATGATCGGTGGTGGCTCATCCGGATCGGCAGTGCCGGATGCCATGGGCGTAAGCGCGTATTTGGCCACGGATTGTGCGGATTACGGCACGTTCAAGGAGGTGGGCAGCACAACCACCAATCTATCTCCGGGCGCAGTGGCCTTGGGTTACCTGGACATTAAATGCTTGCCGCCGGGGGCAACATTATACCTTCGGATCTATGCCCTGAAGGAGGCTGCCATCGGTTTGAAGATCAAGCGGTTCGGACAAATGAGACTGGAATGGATGGTGCAGTCGGCGATCGGAATTGCACCGGCCAATTGCGATCCCTGCAACGCATCCATGGTAACGGTGGCTGCCAATGCCTGGGGCACCGCTTGCGTTGCACCTGTTACGGGTAGTACGTACTCGGCGTGCCATTCCCCCGGACAACCCAAACCCGAATGCGGGGGCTTTGGCTCCACCTCGGGCAGCGTTTGGTATAAATTCATCGCACCGGCCAGTGGCATGGTGGTGATCGATGCGGGGGCGGGAGGCGCCCCCAGCGCCATGCCTGCCATTGCGTTATACACCACCAATGAATCCACCGGCGCCCCCGGTGATGGATGCAACCAGCGGATGAACGTGATGGCCTGCGATGATCGTCAAGGCCCAGGCCAAAATGCGCGGATCATTCAGGGTGGTCTGCGGCCGGGGCAGATCTACTATGTGCGTGTATGGTCAAAGAATGGTTCGGCTGAAGGGAATTTCACCCTGTGCATTTCCAGCCCGCCGCCACCTGCGGGCAGCTGCTGGTATATGATCGATCTCTATGCAAAAGTCAACGCGGGAACTTTGGCCATGCAAGCCACGGTGCCGCCTGCCCCTATGGTCACCTACACCACATCAGGGAACGACCCGTCCGAATCATTCCTCGTTTCCGTGCCTTCCGGCGGTACCGCCGATTTCCATCTCGTGCCGGCCGGGGGGGGGTTGGCACAACGGGCTATATTTTCTGGGGGCTATGGAAAGTGGACGGCTCGGATACGCTTTGGTATAGCGATGGGGGCTATGCCGTCGCAGGCCCTTCCTCCGGGCCCAACGACAGCTACCATTTGGTGAATGCCTGCATGCCGCGCCAACGGCCACGTACCGATTGCTTCGGTATGTCAACCCTATGCATCGCCTCGCCGGGTTCTACACATTTTACCGGCCAAATGGACACGCGGTCGTGGCCGCTGAGGAGTTACAGTTCGTCAAATAAGGATTATCAGGGTGCATATTTCCACCCTAACCGGGGCGGCTTTTATGATCTTGCGGGCAGCAATCTCGGTTGTTTGGAAAAAGAGAGCCTGGGGGTGAACTGGTTGGTGGTGCAACCGGATGCCGATGGCACGGTGGCCTTCATCCTTGAAGGGCATAGGGTGTTACCCACGCCCCCCAAAAAAGCCGATCTGGATTTTGCCATTTGGGATCTGGGTGAGCTGCAATTCCAAGGCACCACCCCGGACAGCTTGAACGGGGATCTGCTGTGCCCCCCCAAAACGGCCCCGGTGCGATGCAGCAGCGCGCGCGCCAGACTTAACACGGGCATGGCGCCCGGAATGTCGGAGGCGGTTGAAGGGCATGGCGGGTGGGGCTGGGTGGAACCCTTGCCCGTGCAGGCCGGACACGGCTATTTGATCGGCATTGTGGCCCCATTGGATACCGGGCGGGTCAATTACAGTTTGGATTGGACATTGTACAGGAATGCCTCGGGCACCACGGATCCGTCCATCATCTCATGCCAACCGCTGTTGCTTCCCGTGGAACTGCTTTTCCTGGCGGGCCTGCAACACGAGCAGGTGGTGGACCTTACCTGGGCCACGGCCAGTGAAACGCACAGCAGTCATTTTGTGGTGGAGCGCAGTAGCGATGGGCAAAATTTCCTGCCCATCGGCAAGGTGAACGCGGCCGGCAACAGCAGCCAGCGCATCGATTACAGCTTCACGGATGAAAACCCGCTAAGGGGCGTGAATTATTACCGCCTGAAACTGGTGGACATCGATGGCAGCAGCGACTACAGCAACCGCATAGCGGTGTATTTCACTTCAGATGGCAGCAAGGTTTCCGCCTGGCCCAACCCGGCGCAGGACAAGCTGAATCTGGCCGTGGACCTGCGTGGGCAAGATGCTATGTTGCGGGTGGTCGATCCCTTGGGGCGCGTGGTGCAGGTGCAGCGTGCCACGGCGCGTGGCCATGAGCAGCAGGTGGTGCTGGACACCCGGCAACTGGCACGCGGCAGTTACGTGGTGCAGGTGCTCAGCGATGCGGCCGTGCTGGGAACGGTGCACTTTGTGAAGGAGTGAGCCGGGACGGCCCCCGGCACTTGGTCTTCAGCGTAAGGCTGTTGTCCGGAATGGATGACAATGCCACGTGGCGTGCATCGTTCGTACGTTTCTTTCAGGGTCGGAAGGCGGTGGTTTCTGCGACCCCGATGGGGTCGAAGGCCGTTCCGGTTGCCAAATACAACGGCTGTGTGACCCCGATGGGGTCAGAGGATTACAGTCGTGCAATGCTGCAACAGACCGGGACGGATCACAGATAATTGCACCGCTGTTTGCGGGACTCGCGACCCGGGAAGGGTCGCAGAAAGTTGATCTGGATTTACAAGGGGATCCACGACCCCGGAGGGG
>JBIQMI010000039.1:0-12514 GCA_044463585.1 Cryomorphaceae bacterium | reverse complement strand
GTTCCGGTTGCCAAATACAACATCCATGTGGTCCCGATGGGGTCAAGAGGATTACGGTCCCGCAATGCTGCAACCGCCGGAATGAATATTGAACCATTGTTTGCAGGTTTCACGACCCGAAAAGGGTCGCAGAAAGTTGATCTGGATTTACAAGGGGATCCACGACCCCGGAGGGGTCGCAGAGGAATACTGCCACCTATGCGACCCCGACAGGGTCGAAGGCCGTTCCGGTTGCCAAATACAACATCCATGTGGTCCCGATGGGGTCAAGAGGATTACAGTCGTGCAATGCTGCAACCGCCGGGATGAATTTTGAACCATTGTGTGCAGGTTTCGCGACCCGGGAAGGTTCGCAGAAAGTTGATCTGGATTTACCAGGCAATTCACGATCCCGGAGGGGTCGTAGAGGAATACTGCCACCAGTGCGACCCCGATGGGGTCGAAGGCCGTTCGGTTTCCAAATACGACGGCTGTGTGACCTAGATGGGGTCCATTGCCGATCGGTCTTCAACTCCAGAACCTTCCGCCGAACAGAAAGGCTGGTGTGACGCCCCGAAAGGAATCACACAACATCAACCGCGCCATGTGGGCGGAAAATAGCCCCTGTCACCGCACCAAGGTCACATGCCCGCTATGCTTCGGGGCATTTGGGTCCTCCGGGGTCACGATGTAGAAATAGGTGCCGTCGGGTGCGTCTTTTCCGCTCCATCCTTGCCCAAGGTTTTGCGTGGTAAAGATCAGTTGCCCCCAGCGGTTGTAAATCTCCATGGTCCCTCGCACCCCGTCGGTTTCACGTGGGGTGAAGCGATCGTTGCGGCCGTCGCCATTCGGGCTGAAAACGTTTGGCATTTCGATCACGCCCGGCTTTACCACAACAACCACTGAGCGCACGGTGTCGATGCATCCGAACGCCGTGGAAACCACAAGCATCACGGGGTATTCGCCAGGTTCCGCCGGGAATAGGGCGTGTACATCCTGCGTGGTGGCGTTGGCCGGATCACCGGCGCCGAGGTCCCACCACCAACTTACTATGCCCCCGGTGCCGTTGCCTTGTAACAGCACATGCGGGTCGGCCACATCGGCGGGTTGTGGTGTGGCTTCAATTGAACCCTGCGCGGGCGGGTGTACCGTAATTACCTGGTGCAGCAGCGTATCCCCCATGCAACCCCCGCCATTGCGCACCTGTAGCGCCACACTGTACGTGCCCGGCTGGTTGTAGATGTGCGTGAAGGAGCTATCGCTTCGCGTGGTGCCATCGCCCAGGTTCCATTGCACCGTTTGCGTGCCCCCGCCGGTGGTATCGGCGAAGCTAATGGCAAGGGGTGCACAGCCTTCATGCGCGGATAGCGACGGCAGCGGGTTCGGCATGGCAGGTGGCGGCACGTACGCCGATCCCATCAGGCATTCGCCGTTCACGTTGCTGGCCATGGTGTAGGTGCCGGGCCCATAGTTGCCCGCGGAAATATTGAGCGTGGTGGCGGTTTGGCCCGGCAATGCCACGCCATTGCGGTACCACTGGTAATTGGTGGCAGCACCGGGTGGCTGCGCGGTGGCCACCACATCGCCTGCGCAAAGGTCGCCGGTAGTGTTGGTGGGGCTCAGCAGCTGGTCCTGCGCAATGGTCAGCATCAGGTCGTCCACGATGTAGTAGGGGTCGCCATAGAATCCTTGGCCGTCCGGCCCCACAATGTACTTGCCGTCCAAGCTGGCCGGGGTGTCACACGCACCGCCGATCATTATGGAGTGGATGTCCTGCGTGGGGGTGAAAGTGATCGATACGCGCGTCCAATCCCACGCGGGTTGCACCATCACACGCCCCAGCTCGGCCCAGCCGGGTTGGTAGCCTATACAATCCATGGTGGCGATGGGGAAGGCCACGCACTCGTTGGCATGGCCGAAAATGGCCAAGGGCAGCTGGTCGGTAAATACGGAAGGGTCTGCCTGCGCTTGTGTTTGTTGGTGGGCCCCCACGGAAACAGCGGCGGAGATCCAAAGGGACAAGGTGTAGGTAACGCCGGCGAGCAAGGGGTTGGACGGGGCAGGGTAGGTGAGGCAGGTGCCCACATATTCAAAATAGCCCGGCAGGGCAAAAAAGCCGACTGCGCCTTGGCCATCCGCCGGTGGCAGGTTGAAGCCGACCGGGCTGTACCCGCAGCTGTGGAAATAATCGGAGGTTGCCGCCGTGGCCTGGTGCCAGCCCAGCGCACAATCCAGCCAGGGCGGTGTAAAGAAGCCGACAAAGCCCAACGGGCAACACCCCCTTTCCTCGAACGAATGGTTGCGGATGTAGCTCGGTGTATTCTCCGGAATGATCAACGTGCTGCAAGGGCAATCGGGGTCGTTCAGGTCGATCAGTCCGTCGCCATCATCGTCGATGCCGTTGTTGCAGATCTCTTGTGCCGCAAGGGCGAATGGGAAAAATGCGAGCAGGAGCGCAGCCAGTTTGGCGTTCATGGTTCCGGAACTTTACAGGAGCGTGGTAACGGCCCGCGCGAAGATAGCCATGCATGATCCGGCAAAAATGGTTTGTAGAATTATGGCTACATGGCCAGGCCTGCTCCCTGCTGGAGAAGGACTGTGCGGCAGAAAATCCCTGCGCCAGGAACCGGTCGTAGAACGCGCTGATCCTCAATGGGAAAGGGCCGCCCTTTGCAGGACGGCCCCTCCGTTCTGGAATGCGGTTTACCTACTTGATGACGGAGATCGGGGCGTATGCCCTATTCTTGTCATTGTGCAGGATCAACGTGTATCTTCCAGCAGGCAATTGCTCCAGGTGGCAGTCGACCCCTCGACCACTGGTGTCCCGTAGCATAAGGCCCGCCACCGAACGTCCAGCGACATCCAGTACCTCCAACCGGCCCTGCCCCCCAAAACCCTCGGGCATTACCAGTCGGAAAGCACCATCGCCGGGATTCGGGAAGACGCGCATTCCATTGATCATATTCTCCTTGATTCCTGTTTCGCACTCTTCGGTGAGTGCGGGTGAAGTAACGGTGCAAAGATCGCTACTGCCGCGCACTTCCACCGTTACGGTTTGTGAAAGTGCGAACGGCCCCAGTTGATAACTACCCGTTGCCGATGCTATAATGGGGGCGCTGCCGGCGTCATCCACCAGTTGTACACTGGGCGCGCTGCCCAATTGGGTCAACCCGACCTGCACCGTGAAGGTGCTTTCATCACAGTTGCGGACCGTTGTAAATGTGGCGGATGGCGGTGTGCAACCGTCGTAGCACGCCACCACATAGTGCCACGGTTGCGCCGAGCCGCTGGTACAAGAGGATGATCCGTTGGAGACCAATTCCAGCAAGAGTGCGTCATCCATGTTCGATGCGGAGGTGGCCACCATCAGGTTGGCGAGGTTGCCGCCGTTGTTGCCGTTGAAAAGCGGTGCACTGTCGAAAGGGTCGAGCCCATCGTAAATGGTGATGGCATCGCCGCTGGCCAAGGTGCCGGAGATGAAGCGGATACCGATGCGTTCACCGTTGGCCGATTGGAAGGCCCATTGGCTGGTTTCATTGTTGTCGTAGCAGTACGTATACGCATCGGGCCCACAACTTATTGTGGGGCACGGGTCATTCACCAACAGTTCGGATACCGCGCTGCAATAGGCATTGTGGTCATGCTCCACCGTTACAGTCACGGGGCTTCCAACGGGGAAGGGGCCGATGGTGTACGTCCCGCTTCCGGCCACAGGCACGGATGCGGCCGCGCCCGTGCTGCTGATGGTGGCCGACCCGGCACTGCCCATGGAGAAAATGGCCACCTGCACGCTGAATTGGCTGGCGGCACAATCGTTCTGCACCTGGAAGTTGGCCAAGATCGGTTCGCAGTCGTAGCAGCCTACTTCCCATTCCAAGGGAAGGATGAAATCCTGGGTCTGGCATGAGCCCACATCGTCGGTGACCAAGCGCATGGTGAGGCTGGCACCGGTTGAGGTGATCACTTGCCCGGCCGCGGTGCCGGAGGTGGATGAGTAGAGCAATGGTGCCTGCGCATTGGGGCCATCGTACACGCGCAGCAGGTCGCCATTCCCGATGTTACCACCGGTGATCAGCAGGCGCAACGGATCGCCGGTGGAGCTGGTGTAATGCCAGCTGCGGTCCTCCAGGTTGCCGTAGCAATGAACGAAACTGGACGGTGGGGTGCCGCATTCCACCTGCATGTACCCTTCGGTGCTGAAGGGTTGCCCGGCCCCCCAAGCATCCGCCTCGGCGCAATCGGCCTTCACATAGGCATGCAGCAATTGGCCGATCGGCAGGTCGTGCAACTCCACGCTGGTGCCCGTTATGCCTGTTCCGCTGAGCAGTGCAGGCGCATCGGGCCCGCCCGCAGTGATCCGGTAGTCGTAACTGGTGGCGCCTGGCAGTGCATTCCAGCCCAAGGTGCCGGAAAGCATGCCGCCCTGCATGCCAAGGCCGGTGATCGCAATTCCGCTTACCGAGCAGCCGGCCGGTGTCCAAGTGAAGGTGAGGCCCTGCGGCAGGTTGGTGCTGCTGGAGGGCACACGGCAAGTGGCCGTGTTGGTGCTGCCGGGTTGGCTTTGAAGCCAATCGTACGGAATGTTGGTGACGGTCCGGTTGTTAAAATCGCTGGGTTCACCACCGGCCAGCCCCACCTGCCCGGTGAAGTTTGTCGTGGCCTGGGCCATGCTGCCATAGATCACCTGAACGGTCTGTTGTGCAGGGTTGCCCCCGCCCTCGTTCAATTTGATCTGGAAACTGATGGGCGTGCCGCCACCCGTTGAACGCACCACGTTCCATTCGGCAATGAAGAAGCGGTTGGGGGCCGTGCCCCGTGTTGCGATCTGTATGGGCCATAGGCCGCCATTGCCCTGGGCAGCCAAGTCCATGGCGAAACCGGCGATGCGGCTGCGCCGGGAGGGGTCCATGCCCGCGGGAAGGGTTGAGCTCAACGGGGTATAGGCCGCATCGCCCACGGGCACGTAAACAGCGTTCACGCCATCCGCGGACCGGCCCAGTGCCAACCAGCCTTCCATGCTCAGCCCTACGCGGTCGTAGGCCTGGCCATTGAAATGGAAGGTGAAGCCAATCGGCCAGCCATTGCCCGTGGTGGCACTTCCCAAGGGCAGGCTCTCGCCCTGGGTCACGAATGAGTTATCGTCGAAGGTGAAGGGCCAACCGAGCCCGGGCATGCCCAAGGGCGTTCCACTCCCTGCCAAGGGGATCCAGGTGCCCACTTCAGCGCTGAATGTGTAGCTGCTGAGCTGGGCCTGTGCGGTGCCGGCCGCGATCAGCGCCAATCCACCGGCACAGGTGATCGAATGGATGAATGTTTTCTTCACAGTGAGAGTGTTTTGTGGTGCCCTATACGGGGGCCGGTGGGAGAGCACCGGCCCCCGTATTTGTGGGACAAAGATCAGTGCTGCACGCTGATCTTGGTGGTGTAGCGGTTGTTGTTGCCCTGGGCCACCAACAGGTAGAGGCCATTGGGCAGATCGGCAAGGTCGAGTTCAGTGGTTTGTGTGCCTGCGGCCTGCGCCGTTACCACCGTGCGGCCCGAGAGGTCCTGCACCATCAATTGCGCCTGGCCAAGCGTGGCTGGCAGTTGCACCTGCAGGTGCCCGTTGGTGGGGTTGGGCCAAGCGGCCAAATGGCCTTGGGCCTGTTCGCCCACGCCCATGGTGAGGCAATCGCGCGACATGAGGCCCGAGCTCCAGGTGCAGATGGCATCCGCGCCTTCCACATGCACGCGTACGAGCTCGAGGTTGGGGAATGGCCCCACCACGTATTCGCCTACCGCATTCACACTGTAGCTGGAAGCGCTGCCGCTGTTGGTGAGCTGCACGCTGCTATTGCCGCCCAGGCTGGTCACGTTCACCTTCACGTTGAAGGTGGAGGGTGTTACGCATTCGGTGGAGAACGTGGCTTGTGGCTGTTCGCAATTGCTGGCGCATTGGGCCACGAACTTCATGGGTTGCGTGTAACCGCCGCTGCAGGCCAGGTCGCTGTAAACGGTGGATTGGTAGCGTACCAGCAATTTGTGCTCGGCGTTGGTGCTGGTCACCACTTGGTTGTTGGTTTGGCCGGACACGGTCACTGTTGTGGCGGGGGCCATTTCATCAGCGCCGTCGTACACGAACACCTTGGCATCAAAACCGAGGCTTGCGGGCAGGAAGCGCACGGAGATGGGCTGGCCGTCGCCTTGGAGCAACCACTCCCTTGTTTCGCTTTGGCTTGCGCACTTTTCATACCAAGTGGGGCCGCAATCGGTTATGGCACAGGGTTCGTTCACCAACGGGGCGCTGGGCGAGTAGCACATGGCGTTGTCCGGGTTTTGCGCGATCAGGTTCACGGTTTCACCGGCCGGGAAAGGGCCAACGCTGAATGTGTTCGTGCCCGTGATCGTGGCCGGGGCCACGCCCAGGTCGTTGTTTACCTCAAGGGAAGTGGCCGAGCCCATGCTGAAGACCTGCACGTCCACGTAGTATTGCTGGTTGTCACAATCCACTTCACCCACGTTGAAGTTCACCAGGGGGTCCTGGCAATTCTTGCATCCGATCCTCCAATCAAGTGGCAGGTACCAGTCCTGTGCCTGGCAGGCACCGGCATCGGTGATCAGCCGTATGTACATCGTGCCCGAGAGGGCCGTGAACTCCGCACCGGTAAGATTGCCGCTGCCCGTATATGTATCCGCATTTGGATCGGCCCATGTGGCATCCCACACCTTGAAGCTTTCGGTGCCGCTGGATCCCACATAGCCGCCCAGGAATTCGATCTTCAAGCGCGAGCCGTCCGCCGCGGCGTACAGCCATTCCTTGGTGCTGTGCTGCTGGGAGCAGTAGTTCTCGGTCACGACCCCACCATCGCAAACAACTACGCCGCCGCCCCAGGTTTGGAACGGGGTGGCCAGCGACCATGCGCCGGGCTCGCCATTGCAAATGCTGCGCACGAAGACGTAATAGTTGGTGGAAGCCTCAAGGCCGAAGAAATAGGCTTCGGGGTCGGTGGTGGTGCCACTGGCCACTTCCGTTCCGGTCACGGTGCTGTCCGTGGAAAGGAAATATTCATATTCCCCCGCGCTGTTGGCTTCCCAGATGGCATGCCCGGAATCGAAGCTGATATCGGCGATCGTCAGCGGCCATGTTGGGGGCGGGCACGCATCGGGTGTCCATTTCCAGTTCAGGCCGCTTACCGGCGGCACGCCGCTGCCGTTGGGGTGGAAGGGTTCTTCTGTCACGGCCAGACAGGCATCGGTGTTTTCAATGCCGCTCGCCGTCGCGTTCCAATCGTACAGGAAAGCAGGCTGCTCGTAAACGGTGCGCCGGCTGTTGAAGTCTTCCGGAATGCGGCCACCGAGGCCAACTTGCACGGAACCGCCCGCTTGGTAACCGAATACCACGTCGCCGTACCGCACCTCCACGCTGTTGTCCGCCTCATTCAGCCGGATCTGGAAGTTGATCAATGTGGTGCTGCTGCTGTAGCTCGCGCGGAAGTCCTTGAACTGCACCACGCACGTGCGGTTCGGGGCCGTTCCGATGGTGGCGATGAGCAAGGAGGAAACCGGCCCGGGGGGGAGCAACGAGCTTTGGTCCTGCATGCGCAGCTGCGAGCTGCCGAAGCCGGCCACCCGGTTGCGCTTGTAGGCCACGGTGGGCCCACCGTAGAACTGCACGAAAGGAGCGGCATGCGAATGATCGCCGGCATAGGCCCATACGGCCTGCAGGCCATCACTGCTCTTTCCGAAACTGATCCACCCGTTGTGTGATACGCCGATCCGGTCGAATACATCACCGTTGTAGGTGAAGTTGAACCCGATCGGATAACCCGGACCGTACACACCACTCAGGTAACCTCCGTTGGTCACCTGCCCAGCGGCGCCGAAATATTCGTTGTTCACCCAAGCGATCAAATTGTGCTGGGGCGGCCAATACGTGGGCTCCCCCAGGGAATATGCCGCCTGGGACGCGGTGATCTCGACGTAGGGCTGGTTGCTTTCGGAGAATTGGTACAGGCTCACCTGTGCGAGCAGCATTGCCGGTGCGGCCAAGGCGGCGCATGCCGTTGCCAAGCGCCGCCGGTGCGGGGTGTGGTTATTGAGTTTCATGTGGAGTGGTTCCTTCGGAGGGTTTGTGTTAATGCTGTACACTGATCTTGGTGGTGTAGCGGTCGGTTGCGCTTTGGGCCACCAACAGGTAAAGACCGTTGGGCAAGTTGGCCAAGTTGAGTTCCATTGTTCGTGCACCAGCGGCCTGGGCTGTATGCACTGTGCGGCCGGCAAGGTCCTGCACCATCAATTGCGCGTGGCCAAGCGCGGCGGGCAGTTGCACCTGCAGAAGCCCGTTGGTGGGGTTGGGCCAAGCGGTAAATAGACCATCGGCCTGTTCGCCCACGCCCATGGTGAGGCAATCGCGGGAAGTAATGGTCGAGCTCCAGGTGCAGATGGCGTTCGCACCTTCCACGTTCACGCGAACGAATTCCAGGTTGGGGAACGGCCCCACCACGTATTCGCCGATCGTGCTGACACTGTAGCTGGGGGCGCTGCCGCTGTTGGTGAGCTGCACGCTGGCATTGTCGCCCAGGCTTGTGAGGTTCACTTTCACATTGAAACTGGTGGGGGTGACACACTCCGTGGTGAAGCTGGCCTGCGGCTGCTCGCAGTTGCTGGCACACTCGGTCACGAACTCCAATGGCAGGGTATTGCCCAATTCGCAGGAAAAGTCGTTATAGTTGCTGGCCTCGTAGCGCACCAACATTTGGTTAGCGGCATTGCTGCTGGTGATCACCTCGTTGTTGGTGGTGCCCCAGTACATTTCGAAGAGCACGGGGCTCATGTCGTCCGGCCCATTGTATATGGTGAGGTCCGCGTCCCAACCCACGTTGCCGGGCAGCAGGCGCAGGGAGATCGGCTGGCCATCGCCCTGAACGAGCCATTCCCTGATCTCGGAGGTATGCGCGCATTTCTCATACCAGGATGGTCCGCAGCCAACGATGGCGCAAGGTTCGTTCACGAGTTCCACGCTTTCCACGTAGCACAACAGGTTATCGGGGTTTTGTGCGGTCACGCGTACGTTCTCCCCGGCCGGGAATGGGCCCACGGTATGGATGCCGGTGCTGGTGACGGTGGTCGGGGGGATGCCCCCATTGTTTTCGAGCACCAGGGAAGTTGAACTGCCCAATTGCACCACGTTCACATCGATGAAGAATTGGTGTTCATCACAATCCACGCTTCCAACGGCATAGGCCACCAAGGGATCCACGCAATTCTTGCAACCCACGCGCCATTGCAGGGGCAGGTACCAATCTTGCGCATGGCAGGCCCCGGCCTCGGTCACCAAACGGATGAAAATGGCGCCGCTGGGCGCATTGAAGAAGTGCCCGGTGAGGTCGCCCGAAAAAGAGGTGCCACTTCCCGTGGGCGCGGCCCCGTTCCAGAGTGTGAATGATTCCCCGCTCAGCCCCTGCAAGTATCCGCCTTGGAATTCCAGTTTCAGCGGCGAACCATCGGCGGATACATACAACCATTCCTTGGTGCTATGTTGGTAAGAGCAGTAGTCCTCGGTCATTACGCCGCCATCGCATACCACTACTCCACCGCTAAGGGTGATAAAGGAAACGGGCATGGACCAAACCCCTGGTTCACCATCGCAGATGCTGCGCAGGAAAACGTAATAAACAGTGGAAGGATCGAGCCCGAACAAATTGGCCTCGGTATCGGTGGTGGTTCCGCTGGAAACTTCAGGGCCTGAAGTGCTGTTCGCGGTGGAGACGAAATACTCATACTCCCCGGAACTGGACGGTTGCCAGGTGATGCGTGCGGCATCGAAAGTGATCTGGTCCACGGAGAAGGGCCATGCGGGCGGGGGGCATACCGGTGGGTCCCAGCGCCAGGTCAGGCCGTTCGCTGGCGGTATGCCCGAACCATTGGGCTGGAAGGGTTGTGGTGCCTCGAATTGGCAGAAAGCAAGCATGGTGTCCATGGGTACGGTGGTGTTCCAATCGTACAGGAATGCAGGCTGTTCGTACACGGTCATGCGGCCGTTGAAGTCGGCGTTGCTCCTGCCGCTAAGACCGCATTGGGTGCGCTTATATCTACCCAATGAGGAGATCCAATCATTGGGCCCGAAAACCACCTCGATCGCATTTCCTTGCTCGTAAAGGCGGATCTGGAAATTGATCTTGTTAATGGACACGGTCACATCGTTGCGCATGCCATAGTCCTCCCACTGCACAACACATACGCGGTTGGGAGCGGTGCCGATTGTGGCCATGCGCAATTTGGACTTCGGGCCAGGGGGCGCGGTGGAGGACCAGTCCACTTGTTGCAATGAGCTGTTGCCGAATCCGGCCACCCGGTTCCGCTTGTAGTTGGGCTCGGGGCCGTTGTACCACTGGATCATGGGGTCGCCCTGCGCCGTTCCGCTCCAATTGTACACCCACACGGCCTGTAGACCATCGGTGCTTTTGCCAAAGCTGATCCAACCGCCGTTGGAAATGCCGATCCGGTCGAATACGTCGCCGTTGTAAGTGAAGTCGAAACCGATCGGGTATCCCGGGCCCATGGCCGGGTTCAGATAACCGCTCATGGTCACCTGGCCATCAGGATCGTTGTATGGGTTGTTGACCCATGCCCGGTTGTTGTTCACGTGTGGCCAGTACGCGGGCACGCCCAAAGTGATCCCGCCGTCCGCGTCGGTAATGGGCGTGTAGGTTCCAACCGATTGGTTGAACTGGTAGGTGCTCACCTGTGCTGCGAGCATGCCTGCTGTGCAGAGCCCTGCGACCAGCGGGAAGTATCGGCGAATGGACATGGAGTAGTGCGTTGCCATGAGGTTTTTTAATTGCTGTTCGGTCAGTTTGTGATCATCAAGGGCGCGGTTGCGGCACGTCCATCAAGGGTGAGGCTCCGGATCAGGTAGCTTCCGGCCGGTAGTGCTGAAAGGTCAATGGTGGCGCGGCCACCGGTGTAGCTTCCCGAGCATACAGGCTGGCCGGCCAAGTTGTACAGCTTGTAAGTTGCCGCTCCTTGGTCCGTGCTCTCCAATACAACGTTGCGGCTTGCCGGGTTGGGCATCAACCGAAGGTTGGGCAATAGCGGACCTTCCTGGATGGAGGCGGTTGTGCCACAGGGTGCAGCCGTGCCTGCCAGCGCCAAGGTCCCCGTATTGTCCGGGTCCAGCCAAGGCTTCAATTTGATGTTGGCGGCATTCGGGTTCTGCGTCCAGTGGTAGCTCATCTTCCCGAAGTAGGCATAGCCGTTGTGGTTGGAGCAGCTCATGCCCGACGTGTTGCCCGTGCAGGTGCCGATCAGTACGGGCCCCAGGCCCGCTTTCTGCTTGAAAAGCCCCGCGCCGCTGGAGCCCACTTCGGTGATCCCCCAGCCGTGCTGGGTTTGTGCCCATACCACCTTGTAGTGGCTCATCAGGCCTGAAGAACCCATCGGGTGACCGGTGATCAAGGTTTGCGTGTAGCTGCTGATCCGCTTGGGCGCACCCGTCGGATGGTGGATGCATACCCCATCATCGGCCACGGAGGCTATGGAGGTGGCATCCCAACCGGCGTAATAGGGCTGGAAGGCGGAAGGGATGGCGGAGTTGGTCCGCAGCAGCATGAAATCCGACCCGCCAACGCCCTGGTATTGCGGCGCATAGTCATCGCTGTAGGCCTTCAGTTGGGCACCGGTGAGGGATTGGGCCGTGCTGTACGCCCCTCCGTTGCAATTGGCGTACTGGAAGTTGAAGTAGAACTTGTACTGGTTGAAATTCGCGGTGGTGGATTGGCGGCCACAATGGAATGCGGTGAGTATGTACGGTTCGCAGTCCTGCCTGGTATTGTTCATCAGGGTGCCGGTGCACCAGCCGCTGCCTTGGGGCACCACCACACTGATGCGTACCGTGGCACGCGCGGCATCGGCCCAGCCGTCGCCCTCCGGCGTGCAGGCCACATTCACGTGGCAATTGCCCTCATCGGCCCCGCGTTCCACATCGCGATAGGCGTGCACCACATGCGATACGCGCAACCGCCCCTGCCACCCCGCCCCGAAGGGTTCGCGGTATTCAAGGAGGCAACTATCGCCCAGTACCATGGCGGTGGAAGTGGTGCTCGTTCCAGGTTCCAGCGGCTGTGCAGGCCCTTGTTCGCCTCGTGGGGCCGATAACCGGATGGATGCACCGGGTGGCACATCCAGTTGGTCCAACCACAATTCCAGCGCCAACGCGCCGGTGGAGGTAATGCCGAGTCGCCATACCCGCTCCCCATCCTCCAAGGTCCATTCGCCATCGTTGCCGCTTTCCGCCATAATGGGCAGCGAGCGGCCATAAAGGGCCAGATCGCCAGCTTCTGCACGGCGTTCATCATCGGCCCTCACCCAATTCAGGTCCAAGGCCGGTGCGGCCATGTAGGCGGTTTGTGCGTTTGCGCCAAAGCTCCAGGCCATGAGCATGAAAGCAACACCGCGTGCGGGCCAAAAAGAGGGGCAGTGTGTTCTTCCCATCACTTCAATAGTGTAACGTGGCCTATTCCTTGGTGCATGGGCATGCGCAGGCCCTTGGCGCGGT
>JBIQMI010000038.1:11725-18512 GCA_044463585.1 Cryomorphaceae bacterium | reverse complement strand
CCCTGACAAACCGTTCCGCTTGGCGGTGAGCTACACCAACGTGGCCAGGCTTTGGCTGCGCGTGGTGGCGGATGAAGCCAGCGGCGAAAGGACCTACCGCGACCAAAAGGAATTGCAACGCCTGCTGGGCCTGAAACCCATGCGCACATGGGAAGTAGGCCTGCCCGATGATGGTGACATGAACAGGCACGTGGTGGAAATTCCCGTGGAAGGACTGCCCCTGGGCTGGTACAGCGTGATCGCCAGCACCACGGCCACACCCGGGCCGGGCGATGTGGTGCAGGTGGTGCAGGTGCAGGTGACCGGTCTGGCCATGGCGGTGCGCGGCACTGGCGGCAACAGCTCCGAAGTAGTGGTGATGGACCGTAAGAGCGGTGTACCCCTGCCTGGCGCGCAAGTGGCCATGGCGGTGGCCGAGTACCGCAACGGGCGCACCAGCTACCGTACCGTGGCCACCGCCACCACGGATGCCAACGGCATGGCCGAGGCGATGGACCCGAAGGAGCGCAGCGGCAACCGCCGATGGGCCATCACCCACGGCCAGGACCGGCTCATCTCCGGAAGCAACTACTTCTGGTGGCGTTCCGATGAGTCAAGCACGGACACCCTCCGCACCTTCCTCTTTACCGATCGCGCCATCTACCGCCCCGGCCAGCCGGTGATGTTCAAGGGCATTGTTACCGCAAAGCGTGGCGGCACCACCGTGGTGAAGCCGGGCCACAAAACCACGGTGAAGCTCTTCGACGCGAACTACCAGCCGGTGGATTCCATGCAGTTGACCACCGATGCCTACGGGTCCTTCCACGGTCAATTCACCGCCCCGCAGGGGGTGCTCACCGGCACCATGACCTTGCGCGAGGACCACGGCAGCCAGAGCTTCCGTGTGGAGGAATACAAGCGGCCCACCTTCGAGGTGCTCTTCCCGCCGAACGACACCGCCACGGCGGCCAGCGCCGCCAAATTAGGCAGGCAGGCCGCGGTGCATGGCCTGGCAAAGAGCTACGCCGGCGTGCCGCTGGATGGTGCCGAGGTGCAATGGACGGTCACGCGTTCCGCGCGCATGCCTTGGTGGGGCGGGGGCTGGTGGCGGTCCATCATTCCGTGGGGCACCCCCACCGAAGTGGCCAGCGGCACGGCGCATACCGACCATGAAGGACGCTTCACAATTCACTTCACGCCAGAGGCCGACCGTGCCATTCCGCTTGCGGCGGACCCTGTTTTCAACTTCAATGTACAGGCCAGCATCACCGACCTGAACGGGGAAACGCAGGAAGGCAGCACCGGCCTGGACGTGGGCTACAGAAGCATCGACATCAACCTGGGCATTGACGGGGCCATCGACCGCTCCGCCGCGGACAGCCTTCGCCTGGGTGTGCAGGACCTCAACGGCCGCGACTTGGATGTTCCCCTGGACGTGCGCATCACCCGGCTGCAGTCGCCGCCGCAGCCCTTGCGCGACCGCCTTTGGGAAAGGCCTGACCGCCACGTCCTCACACAAGCTGCATTCAAGCAATTGTTCCCCGATGATGCCTTTGCCGACGAAGCCGATCCGCTCACTTGGGACCGGGGTGAAGCAGTGATGGAGAAGACGCGCTGGAGGCCGAACGGCAAGCAGTTCGCGCTGGAAGGCATCAGGAAATGGGACGTGGGCATGTACCTGATCGAGGTGGCGGCGCGCGATGCCGACGGCAAGGAGGTGAAGGCGAAAAAGGCGGTGGCCATTTACGATCCCGCGGTACAGCACACCGGTTTCACGGGCGAGGCCTTTCACGCCGAACCGGTGAAGCCCAAGGCCGGACCGGGCGAAAGCGCCGTGCTGCTGCTGGGCTCGGCGTTGCCGGAAGGGCATGTACTGATGGAAGTGGAGCGCCAGGGCAAGATCGCCGTTCGCCGTTGGTTCACGCTGAAGCATGGCCAACAGCGCGTGGAATTGCCCGTGCTGGAAAGCGACCGGGGCGGATTTCCCGTGCACCTGCACAGCGTGGAGCGCGGCCGCGCGCACAAGCAGACCGCGTACATCGAAGTGCCCTGGAGCAACAAGGACCTGAAGGTGGAATGGATGACCTTCCGCGACAAGCTGCTGCCGGGGGCCAAGGAGGAATGGAGGCTGAAGATCACCGGGCCGAAGGGAGCGCCCGTGGCCGCACAACTGCTCGCCGGCATGTACGATGCCTCGTTGGACCACTTCTTGCCGCACGGTTGGAGCATGTCCGTTTGGCCCGCAAACCAAGCCACGCTGGCCTGGGAGCAGCCATGGCCGTTCGGTGCAAGGAACGGCGAGGCCCTGTGGTGGAGCAAGGGACAGTCAGCGGATACCTCGCGCATGCCACCAGCCCTGAACACGTTCGGGTTCATGGGGCAGGGCTACCTGTACAATGAGGGCATACAGATCCGCGGGGCGCGGGCAATGACGATGGCCGCACCACGGGAGGATGCGATGCAATTGAACAAGGTGCAAATGGAGAGCAGTGCGGCACGCAAGGAAGAAATGGACGAGACCGGGCAACAACCGGCAACGCCGGAAAAAGTTGATCAAACACCCCAACCCACCACCCGCACCGACTTCCGCGAAACGGCGTTCTTCCTGCCCGACCTGCTCACCGACAAGGACGGCAGCGTGGTCCTGCGCTTCACCATGCCCGAGGCCCTTACCCGCTGGAAGCTCCTCGGCCTGGCCCACACCACCGACCTGAAGACGGCCACCTTCACCAAGGAAGTGATCACCCAAAAACCGCTGATGGTAACCCCCAACCTGCCGCGCTTCCTGCGCGAAGGGGATACCATCACGCTAACGGCGAAAGTGGCTGCTGTCGCTACCAACCAAGGCTCTCGCGCAGTCACCTCCGCAGGGTCCCACGAAGCCACTCCCGCAGGATCCCGCAAAGCCAAACCCGCAGGGACTCGCAAAGCCACCTCCGCAGGGTCTCGCGAAGCGGACCCTGCGGCTGCGCACGGTACCGCCACCCTCGAACTCTTCGACCCCTTCACCAACGCATCGCTCAACCAGCGCTTCGGCCTGCAGGACAACGGCGCACCCTTCACCGTGGCCCCGGGCGCATCGGCGGCCGTAGCGTGGAAGCTGCAAATACCGGAGGGCATCAGCGCGGTAAGCGTACGCATCACGGCCAAGGCCGGCACCTTCAGCGATGGCGAGGAAAAGCCGCTGCCCATCCTCACCGACCGCGTGCTGGTGACCGAAAGCCTGCCGCTGCCCATCAGCAAGGCCGGCACCAAGGTCTTCACCCTGGAAAAGCTGAAGAACAACACCAGCACCACACTGCGGAACGAGGCCCTGAAGCTGGAGTTCACGCCCAACCCGGCGTGGTATGCCGTGCAGGCCCTGCCCTACCTGATGGAATACCCGCACCAGTGCAGCGAGCAGGTCTTCAGCCGCCTGTACGCCAACAGCCTCGCCGGCCACATCGTGGATGAACGCCCGCGGATAAAGCAGGTATTTGCCGAGTGGAGCTCCCCTCTCCCCCGGAAAGGGGCCGGGGGTGAGGAAACTTTCCTCTCCAACTTGGAGAAGAATCCCGAGTTGAAGAGCGCCATCCTCGCGGAAACGCCGTGGGTGCTCAACGCCGCCAGCGAACGTGAGCGCAAGCAGCGCATCGCCCTGCTCTTCGATATGCAGCGCATGGCCGGCGAACGCGAAAAAGCCCTGAAGCAATTGCGCGATGCCCAGCTCGGCAACGGCGCATGGCCGTGGTTCAGCGGCATGCAACCCTCGCGCTGGGTCACGCAAGGCATCGTGGCCGGCTTCGGGCATTTGGAAAAACTGGGCGCTGCCGACCTGCGTCCCGATGGCCAGGCACAGGTGATGCTGAAGAAGGCGGTGGCTTGGCTGGACGCGGAAACGGACACGGACTACAAGCGCCTGCTGAAGAACACCACCGCCAAGGAGCGGGAGCAGTGGACCCCCGGCCATGATGTGGTGCAATACCTCTACGCCCGCAGCTTCTTCCCGCGTTGGGCCATTACCGGCGGCACAGGCACCGCGGTGGATTTTTGCAAGGCACGCCTGGCCGCCACCTGGCCCAGCTTCGGGCTGCAGGAGCAGGCCATGGTCGCGCTCACGCTGCACCGCATGGGCGACCGCACCACCGCACAGCTCATCATGAAGTCGCTCGGTGAACGTGCAACGCGCAGCGAGGAACTCGGCATGTACTGGAAGGATTTCAAGTCCGGCTGGTATTGGTGGGACTTCCCCACCGAAACGCACGCCCTGCTCATCGAGGCCTTCCATGAAGTGGCCAAGGACCAACAGGCCGTGAACGAATTGCGCCTGTACCTGCTGAAGTTGAAGCAGACCACCGACTGGAGGACCACCAAGGCCACGGCATCCGCCTGCTACGCGCTGCTGCTCACCGGCGACGACTGGCTGGAGGATGCCGGCACGCCGCGGATCACCGTGGGCGGCGAGCCTGTTCAGCCCGATATGCAGGAAGCCGGCACGGGCTATTTCCAGCAAACCTGGAAGGGCAAAGAAGTGAAGCCGGAAATGGCCACGGTGAGCGTGACCACCACCGCCGACCGCGCCGCTTGGGGGGCCTTGTACTGGCAATACTTCGAGCAGATGGACAAGGTGACCGCCGCCGAAAGCCCGTTCAGCATACGCAAGCAGGTGATGCGCAAACAGGCCACGCCGCAGGGCAGCCGCCTGGTGCAACTGGAAAGCGCGGGGACCCTGAAACCGGGCGACCTGCTTACCGTGCGCATTGAGCTGCGCACCGACCGGGCCATGGACTATGTGCACCTGAAGGACCTGCGCGCCAGCGGCCTGGAGCCCACCGAAACGCTCAGCGGCTACCGCTTCAAGGGCGGGCTCGGTTGGTACCAAAGCACCCGCGATGCCGCCACGGACTTCTTCTTCGACCGCATGCAGCCCGGCACCTACGTGCTGGAGTACGACCTGCGGGTGGCGCACGCCGGCGATTTCAGCAACGGCATCACCACGGCCCTGTGCATGTACGCCCCGGAATTCGCCGCGCATAGCGAGGGCGTGCGGATCAAGGTGGGGGAATGATGCAGCATCGGCACGCAACCCGCACGAACCTCGGCAACACTGGGCAAGGCGCTGCGTATACCTTCACCGCATGAGACAGTTGATCCCCATTGCCGCCTTGGCATTGAGCGCCGTTATGAATTCCTGCGGCACACCCACAGCGGAGAGCGGCACCGATGCCGCGCCGGATTCCACGGCACAGGCCACCGTCGACCTTTCCGCCCACCACATGCCGCTGCTGCTTGTGCTTCCTGACGGCGCGCCTGGGGCGCAGGTGGTGTGGAAGGATGAGATCGGCAAATTGATGGTGCGCGCCGGTGATCATTTCGCCCTGGAGGTGTACGAGGCACCCGAGGACCTGGCCCGCGTGAAGGGCGACCTGGAGCGCGACCTGGTGCAGAAGAACACCGTGGTGGAGGAAGGGCCCGGGCTGCTGATCTACCGCTCCGAATTCCCCGACGATACCACGCTGGTGTTCTATCATTTCAACCGCTCCATCACCGCCGGCGACCGCGTTTTCCAAGTGCAGGATGCCAATGGCGAAGGCCCGTTCAATTTGGAGGAGGTACGCCGGATGGCCCAGGCCATTACCCCCAGGCCAGCGGTTTGAAGATCGGCACCAAAGCCATAAATTCGGCACAAGCACCCGCGCCGGGTGTTATATTTCGCCACGCTACACACTGTAAAATGCCGCAGATCCGACATTTTCTTCTACTGGGCACCCTGCTTGCGGGCGTGGCCGCCCATGCGGGCACCATCGTGCTGGAGGGCAATTACCAAGGAAAGAACATCTTCGTGCAGAATCCCTTCTCCGAGGCAGGCGTGGGCTTTTGTGTGTACCAGGTAACGGTGAACGACAAGACCAGCACCGACGAGATCAATTCCAGCGCATTCGAGGTGGACCTTTCGGTCTGGAACCTGAAGGTGGGCGAACCGGTGGTGATCAAGATCATGCACAAGGACGGCTGTGCCCCCAAGGTGCTCAACCCCGAAGTGCTGCGGCCCAAGAGCACCTTCGACATTGTGAAGCAGGAAGTGGACCCCGACGGCACCTACAAGTGGACCACCACCAACGAGACCGGCGAGCTGCCCTTCATCGTGCAGCAAAAGCGCTGGAACAAATGGATCCGCATCGGCGAAGTGCCCGGCGAGGGCACGCCCGGCCAGCACACCTATTCGTTCAAGGTGATCCCACACAGCGGCGAGAACATCTTCCGCGTGAAGCAGGAGGACAGCTCGCGCCGCTCGCGCTTCAGCGAGAACACCACCTACACCGATGCTTCGGTGGCACCCGTTACCTGGAGCTATGACCGCGGCAAGAAGATGATCCACATGAGCCAGGGAAGCCTGTACGAGATCTACGACCAGTTCGGCAACATCGTGAAGCGCGGCTACACCACCGACATCGACGTTTCAACCTTGGACAAGGGATTGTACTACCTGAACTACGACAACAAAATGGGCGAGTCGTTCATCAAGCGATGAGCACTGCGCCGATCCCAACAGAACCCTGCCGCGGCGGGGTTCTTTGTTTTTGGCATGTCAGGCCATCGGCCGGCATGGCCAATGCGCTCAGATTACCTTTCCGGCATGATCCGTATTGAACACATCGGCATTGCCGTGAAGGACCTGGGCGCTGCTGAAGCGAGCTATGAAAAGCTGCTGGGCACCGCACCGTACAAGCGCGAAACGGTGGAGAGCGAAGGCGTGGCCACTTCCTTCTTCCAAGTAGGCCCGAACAAGATCGAACTATTGGAGAGCACCAGGCCCGATGGCCCCATC
>JBIQMI010000038.1:0-11715 GCA_044463585.1 Cryomorphaceae bacterium | reverse complement strand
CCATTGAAAAGCGCGGGGAAGGCATGCACCACATCGCGTTCGAGGTGGAGGACATCCATGCCGAAATGCAGCGCTTGCGCAACGAAGGTTTCACCCTGCTGAATGAGGAACCCAAGCGCGGTGCCGACAACAAGCTGGTCTGCTTTGTGCACCCCAAAGGCGCCAATGGCGTGCTGGTTGAGCTTTGCCAGGAGATCCGTTAGCACATGGCCACCAGCAAGGAAACAGCGGCCTTTGTCCTGCACCAATTGGGCCGGCCGGAAAGGTTCAGCACCAAGCCCATGTTCGGGGAATTCGCGCTTTATGCGGACGGCAAGGCCGTGGCCTTCATTTGCGATGACCAGCTATTCGTGAAGATCACGCCGGAAAGCGGCCCGTTGGAAGCGGTTTGCGAAAGGGCGCCGGCCTACCCGGGTTCGAAGGATTACTATTTGGTGCCGGAAAGCGAGCTTGTGGGCAACCGCCGCTTGGCGGAACTATTGATCCAAGTGGCAGAGGCGCTTCCCGCCCCCAAGAAGCGCAAGAAGTAGCACAGGGCGCGGGCCAGGTGGGGCTGCTTTTCAAGCCCCAAGCAGCCCCAGCCTTTTCGCAAGGGCGATCACGTCCTCCTTGGCGAGGTCAAGGTGTTCGGCATGCAGGCCGGCCTTTCGCGCGCCTTCCACATGCTGGATGCTGTCATCGATGAACAGCGTGCGATCGGGCCGTGCGCCCGCCAGGTCCAGTACGTGGTGGAACACCTCCGCGTCGGGTTTGCGCATGCCGATCTCGCAGCTGTACCACGCGCCATGGAACAAGGCCTTGAAATCGGCGATCCCGTTGTTGCGCGCCGCGATCTGCCCGAAGGCGGGCACATGGATGGCGTTGGTGTTGCTCAGCAGCAGCACTTGGTAGTGCTCCTTCAGCCGCTCCACCAGCCGGATCCGCTCCGGCGGAATAGTGCCCAGCATGGCGTTCCAACAGGCATCGATCTGTTCGTCGCTCATGGGCTGCCCGTGCAATTGGCGGATGCGCGCCCGGAATTCCGCGGGGCTGATCTTGCCCGTCTCGAAACCATCGAACAGCCGGTCCTGTTTGGCCTTGCTGTACAGCTCATCGAAATTGCTGAAGCCCAGTTTGGTGAATGCGCGCGCCGCCGCGGGGTAGTCCACGTCGATCAGCACGCCGCCCAGGTCGAGCAGGATGGTGTCGTACAAACGGCCATTTTCCATGGCCGCGAAGCTAGCCTGCCCGCTACATAGCGGCACGGCGGTTAATTTCGCGGCCTTTCGGGCCCATAGCTCAGCGGTCAGAGCAGCGGACTCATAATCCGTTGGTCGCAGGTTCAAATCCTGCTGGGCCCACTCGCTTTGCTCAGTACGGCCGCGCGGCCATTACGGTCATGTCCAGGTCGTCGGCCATGAAACGGCCGTTGCCCGAGCGGTTCCAGAAGAAGAACTTCACCTGGCTGTTCGGCTGCAGCGGCTGCAGCATCACGCGGTATTCGATGTGGTCCCATGCGCTGTCCCGCGCAGGCGGCAGCGGTTCCATGCGGAACGATTCGTACTGCCCGATCACGCCGTCGCGGTCCTCGGTGCTCACCACCACCAGCACATCGCGGGTATCGTTCCGTTGGTACACATAGCGCTCGAAACCCAGCGCCAGGTACAGGGCGCGGCCAACGGGCAGGTCCTTGGCGGGCATCTCGAAACTGGGGCCGTACACATCGTTGCTGTCGCAGGCCACCACATGCCAGCCGCTGTAGGCCGGATCGAACAGCACGCGGCGCCCCCGCCAATAAGGCACATGGCCCTCGGCATCCCAGCGGGCGTGCACCAAGGTGTCCAGCCCATGCGGGCTGTAGGGTGGCGTTACGTACTTGCCGCCGAGGCTTTCGCGGTATTCCTCCCCGAAGCGCAGGAAGCTGTGCGTGTACTTCTGCCGGTCCATGCCCTCATGGTCCAGCAGGCCATGGTTGTATTGCCAGAATTGCGCAAGGTGCAGCGCGGTGGCCGCGCCAAGGAACAGCACCAAGGCGGTGCGCCAGCCCTTGCCCAGCCGGTCCAGCATCCAGGCCAACGGCAGGAAAAGCACGGTGTAATGCTCCACGTAAACGCGGGCACCGAAGCCGCTGCCGTAGTACCAGATCCACCAACTGCTGATCACGTAGGTGGTCGCCGCCCAGTACAGCATCGCCGCCATTGACCGCAGCCTGTCCGTGCGCCACAGGTACAACACCCCCACCGCGGCGGCGATCAATACCGGCGTCCACAGGAAAAGGCCGCGCCTTATGCCGAAAAGCACCTGGAATACCGCCGGGTTGTCCCAGTAAAAGCCTTCGCCTTTGTAGCCATAGGCCCACCATGAGCCGATCTGCGCGTACCAAAGCACGGGTTGCACGGCCATTACCGCGAGGCCCGCCATGGCGGCCAGCACCAGGATGGCCGGGCGTGCGAGGAACCGGCGGATGAACGCCATGGTGCCATGGCCGAGCAGCACGGGCAGCGCCAACAGCACGAGCCCGTTCACGGGGCGCACAAGAATGATCAGGCCCAGCACCGCGCCCCAGGCCACCATGGGCCCAGCACTGCCCGTGGCGGCTATCCGCTGCGACAACAGCATGAAAACGGCGAACAGGCAGAAGGAATAAACGTGCGTCCATCCGGGCTGAACGGCGGTGTATTGGGCCAATTGGGTGCCGAGGCCGAGCACCAGCAGCACAAGGGCCGCCGTGCCGTCCCTCACGCCGCTGCGCAGCAACACCGCACGCAGGGCCAATAGGCCCAACAGGCAATACACCAGTGCCGCCACGGCAATGGCCGTTTCATAGGGCGGCGCATAGCCATCCCCGGGAATGCCGGCCCACTGCACATAAGCATGTGCCACAAGGAAAAATGGCAGCAGCAGCACCGCCTCGCCCGCGAAATACTTGTTCAGCGTGCCGTGCGGGGTTTCGTGGATGTACTCCACCATCGGCTTCTCGTGCCCCAGGTCGTGGCCGATGAAAATGGCGTGCAGATAGCCGTAATAGCCGTGCACATCGCTGCGGATCACGTTGCCGCTGGTGCCGTGCAGGGCGTTCCACGAAACGATCGCGAAAAAGGCGATGACGGCGAACACCGCTGCCTTGGAGTACCTGTGGCGGATGGATGGCACGGTGCTAAATTGGGGAAGATTGAAGGATGGTCCGCTGCTCTACTTTCGCGGCCATGGACAAAGTGATCGTAACAGGCGGCGCGGGCTTCATCGGTTCGCATACCTGCGTGGAATTGATCGCGGCCGGCCTGCTGCCCGTGATCGTGGACGACCTGCGCAACAGCGATGAGCGTGTACTGGAGGGCCTGCAGCGGATCACCGGGCGCGAACTGCCCTTCCACCGCATCGATTGTAACGATACCGAAAAACTGGACCGCGTATTCGCCCAGGAAAAGCCCGTGAGCGCCATTCATTTCGCGGCCGATAAGGCGGTGAACGAAAGCGTGCACAAGCCGCTGATGTACTACCACAACAACATCGGCTCGCTTGTCGCTTTGCTGCAGGTGATGAGGAAGCACAAGGTGAAGGACCTGGTCTTCTCTTCGTCGTGCACGGTTTACGGCGCCAGCAAGGACCTGCCCGTTACCGAGCATTCACAGGTGGGCGAGGCGGCCTCGCCTTACGGCTACACCAAGGTGGTATGCGAGCGCCTGCTGCGCGACGTGTCCGCGGCGGATGCCGGCCTGCGCGTGGCCATGCTCCGGTATTTCAACCCCGTTGGCGCCCATCCTTCAGCCCTGATCGGCGAACTGCCCATCGGCGTGCCCAACAACCTGGTGCCCTTCATTGCACAGGCGGCCGCAGGCGTGCGTGAGCAGCTCACGGTGTTCGGCAACGATTACCCCACGCGCGATGGTTCGTGCATCCGCGATTTCATCCATGTGGTGGACCTGGCCAAGGCGCACGTGGCCGCGCTGCGCTGGATGGCCCGCCAGCAGGCGCCCGTGCTGGAGGTGTTCAACCTGGGCACGGGGGAAGGCAACACCGTACTGGAGGCCGTGCAAACGTTCGAGCGGGTGAACGGCGTGAAGGTGCCCTATGTGATCGGCCCCCGCCGCGAGGGCGATGTGATGGCCATGTACGCGGATACCACCAAGAGCCGGGAAGTGCTGGGCTGGGAGACCGGGCTTACGCTTGCCGATGCGTTGAAGGATGCGTGGCGCTGGCAATTGGCGCTGGCGGCTCAGTAAAACAGGCCCCACACCACGCAGACGAACGTGCTGGCGAGGCCCACCAGCGTGCCGGCGTAAACCTGCGCCGGGCTATGCCCGCCCACCAGCAGGCGCGCACTGCCCAACGCGCCCACCAGCACGAACACGATCGGCAGGAACCAGGTGGTGGCCCCGTGCAGCAGTGCGAGGCCGAGCAAAATGCCCAACAGCCCGCCCGCGCCGATCATGTGCAGGCTCACCTTCCACCGGCCGGTGATGACCAGGCCCGCGGCCAAGGCCGCCACGATGCCCGTGAACATGGCCAGGGTGCTGGAGCTGTTCGGCGTGCGCCGCAGCAGGTAATAGGCCATGCCGAAATAGATGAGCGTTAGGGCCACGGGCAGCAGCCGCTCCTTGCGCCGCGGCAGCGAAAGGCTGCCCACCAGCCCGCTGTGCCAAAGCATCAGGATGCTGGAGACCGGGAAAACGGCCGTCATCACGAACACCATGCCCACCACCAGCCACTGCCCTTGGCGGGTAAGCGCGAAGGTGAGGTGCGGGTCGATGGCGAAGGCGATGGCCAAGGCGTACGTGGGCATCCACACCGGGTGCAGCAGCACGGAAAGCACATGTGCCGCCTTGCGCATTCAAAGCTCCCGGCGCAGGCGTGCCACGGGCATTTGCAATTGTTCGCGGTACTTGGCCACGGTGCGCCGCGCAATGTTGTACCCCTTGTCGCGCAGCACTTGCGTCAGCTCATCATCGGTCAGGGGCTTGCGCTTGTCCTCCGCGTTGATCGCCTCCTCCAGGATCTTCTTCACCTCGCGGGTGCTCACCTCTTCGCCGCTGTCCGTGGTCAGGCTTTCGCTGAAGAAGAACTTGAGCAGGTAGGTGCCGTGGTCGGTTTGCACGTACTTGCTGTTGGCCACGCGGCTCACCGTGCTGATGTCCATGCCCACCTTCTCGGCAATGTCCTTCAGGATCATCGGCCGCATCTTGGTCTCGTCGCCCGTGAGGAAGAATTCCTTCTGGTGCTCCAGAATGGCCTCCATGGTCACCAGCAGGGTGTTCTGCCGCTGTTTGATCGCGTCGATGAACCATTTGGCCGAATCGAGCTTCTGCTTGATGAACACAAGCGCATCCTTGGCGGCCTTGTCCTTCTTGTTACGCTGGTACTCCTTGATCATATCGCGGTACTGGCGGCTGATCCGCAGTTCGGGCGCGTTGCGTCCGTTCAATGACAGCTCGAGCTGGCCGTTCACTGCCGTTACCGCGAAATCGGGGATGATCGTTTGCGCGGCCCGCGATGCCTCGCGCGAGGTGTTGCCCGGCTTGGGGTTCAGGCGCACGATCACCTCAATGGCGTCGCGCAACGCATCCTCATCGATCTCCAGCCGCTCCATTATGCGGTCGTAATGCTTCTTGCTGAAGGCCTCGAAATGCTTGTCCACGATCTCGCGCGCGGTCTTCGCCTCCACCGAGTTGGGCAGGCGCTCCAGTTGCAGCAGCAGGCACTCGCGCAGGTCGCGCGCAGCAACACCGGCCGGATCAAGTGATTGCACCTCCTTCAGGGCCTTGGCCAGCTCCGCCTCATCGGTCATTACGTTGGCGGTGAAGGCCAGGTCGTTCACGATCTGGTCCAATCCGCGGCGCAGGTAGCCGTCCTCGTCCAGGTTGCCGATCAATTGCTCGCCCAGCAGCCGCGTTTGTTCGCTCACTTGGCGCAAGGCCAATTGCGACCGCAGGTTTTCCTGGAAGGTGGTGCCCACGGCCAGGGGCATCTCATAATCGTCGTCGTCGGCACCTTGATTGCGCGCGCTCAGCTTGTAGTCCGGCGTGTCGTCATCATCGAAGTAATCGCTCAGGTCGAACTCGTCGTTGCTGCTCTCCGGCTCCACCTCGTTCTCATCGATGGCCTGTTCCTCGGTGGGCAGCTCTTCTTCATCCCCCAGTTCCTCCCCCTCCTCCAAGGCCGGGTTCTCCTCTATCTCCTGCTTGATCCGTTGCTCCAGTTCCATGGTGGGCACCTGCAACAGTTTCATCAACTGGATCTGCTGCGGGCTCAGTTTCTGCAGAAGCTTCTGGGCGAGGTATTGTTTCAGCGCGGCGGCCATGCTTTCCTTAATGCGGCGTTTGCCGCGAAGTTACCGCCCGAAGCGGTTTACGGTGTGCGATTGCCAGGTACACCGAACCGTTGGCCCAGCGGCAAGACCGCCACACCGGGTCGTTGGCCCAACGGTACAGGCGTTTTCCTTCCCATCGCTTCCCAGCATGCCAGCTCTTTCACTCTCTCCCTTCCCCTCTTTTCTCTTTCTTTCCCTCGCCATCGCAGGCAAGGCAATTTCTCTCCGCCTCCGCGACTCCGCGGCAAACCCATCGCGGCCACTAAAGATCGCTTCGGAATTGTTAACTCGCGATGACGTGGTGGGGGGCGTTGAACGTAATCGAGAGCGGCGCATTGGGCCGCGAAGCGATCGGTAATTCGCGAGCTGGTTGGGGGAATCAAAGATCGCTTCAGGATTGTTGAATGCACAATCCCTCGCGATGACGTGTTGGAGGCCTCAGCGCCTCTGCGGCAAACCCCGTCGCATGGCATCTTCCCCGCGACTCAGCACCTCCGTGGCAAACCAATCACGGGCCTACATTTGGCCATGCCCCATGGTCGAAAATTCCTGTTGCTGGCCTTGCTGTGCCCTTTGCTGCTCGGCAGTTGCGTGGTGGGCCGTTTCGTGGTGTACAACTTCGCCGATACCAACGACCACCGCAAATTCCCGGCGAGGCCATTGCCCCCTTCGCCTAGGCCCTACCCTTATGCCGTGGCCGCAGCGGAAAAAGCCCCGACCAGCATCACGGCCGATGGCGTGGACATGGCGTTCGACCATTTTTTGGAGAAGTACAGGACCGTGGCCTTCCTGGTGATCCAGCGCGACACCATCGTTTACGAGCGCTACTTCAAAGGCTACGGCGCGGACCGCAGGCATACTTCCTTCTCCATGGCCAAGTCGGTGATCAGCATGCTGGTGGGCTGCGCCATTGACGATGGCCTGATCAAGGATGTGCAGCAGCCCGTAAGCGATTTCATCCCGGAATTGAAGGACCGCGGGTTTGACCAAGTGACCGTGGAGCACTTGCTGCAAATGACCAGCGGGCTGAAATTCAACGAAAGCTACAGCAACCCCTTCGGCGATGCCGCCAAGTTCTACTACGGCCGCCGCATGTACCGGTACATGGCCAAAATGGAACTGGAGCACCGCCCGGGCGAGCACTTCGATTACCAAAGCGGCAGCAGCCAACTGTTGGGCTGGGTGGTGGAAAGGGCATTGCGCCAGCACAACGACCCGCGCACGGTAACGGAATACGCCAACGACAAGCTGTGGGCGCCGTTGGGCATGGAATACGCCGGCTCGTGGAGCATCGACCGCAAGAAGAACGGGATTGAAAAAACGTTCTGCTGCCTCAACGCACCGGCCCGCGATTATGCCAAGCTCGGTTCGCTGTACCTGCACAAGGGCAACTGGCAAGGCACGCAGCTCGTGCCGCGCCACTGGGTGGAGCAAAGCACACGGGTGGACACCGCCAACGGAAGCGCCTGGCACTACCAGTACCAATGGTGGCTCCCCTCGCGCAACGGCGACTTCATGGCGCAGGGCATACTGGGCCAGTACATTTATGTGGACCCGGCAAAGGACCTGGTGATCGTGCGCTTGGGCACCAAGGAAGACCGCGTGAATTGGGGCAAGCTGTTGCCCGCTCTGGCGGAGGTTTGGAAAGTGGATTGAAAGGGCCACGGACTTGCCTTGGCCATCCGATGGGTAGACTGAAAGATTCGTGGGAGCGGTGCGCCGATAAACTCCCGCGCAAGCACGGGCCGGGCATGGTTATTTCCGTGTCCCCCAATTCTTACCGGCATACCGGCCACCCATGAACATCCCGATAAACCCCGATGCGCCCGTAAAATGCCAAGGCCAGATCGAGGTCAGTTCCGACCTGGAAAGCGTGTGGGGCGTGCTCACGGACATCCGGGGCTGGCCCTCTTGGCAGAAGGCTGTGACCGCAGTACAGGTAGGGCCCGAGATCGAGGAAGGAACCGCATTCCGATGGAAGGCGGGCGGTTTATCATTCCGGTCCTTGGTCCATACGGCCGAACCTTACAAACACTTCGGATGGACTGGCACCACTTTCGGGGCCAGCGCCATCCATAATTGGACATTTGAAACCAGCGGTGGTAGAACCGTTGTGCGGGTTGAGGAAAGCTTGAACGGCATTCTCCCCACGCTATTCCGCTCCTATTTCCGAAAAAGCTTGGCGGCCGGGATCCATACCAATTTGGAGGAGTTGAGGATAGCCGCGGAGCGCAAGGACAAGGGCGCATAGCGAATGGTGAACTGGCGATGTTGGCCGGGACCTCCGGGCGGCAAGCGGCCGGAATGTGTTCACCACCACATGCAGCGCTCCACCGCACCCGTTGGAAGCCGTTTTCGCTATGCGTACCTTTGCAGGGCCTTTATTTAGACAGATCCTAAATAGAGGCGGTGAACATGATCAAAGTGAGCGATAGCGCAAAAACGGAATTCACCAAGCTGTTGGGCATGGAAGGCCGTGGCCCTGACCACTTTATCCGCGTTGGTGTGAAAGGCGGCGGTTGCAGTGGCCTTTCCTACGACCTGGTCTTTGACAACAACATGCAGGAAGGCGACAAGGTGTTCGAGGACAACGGAGTGAAGGTGGTGGTGGACAAGAAGAGCCTGCTGTACCTGCTGGGCACCACCTTGGACTTCAGCGGCGGCCTCAACGGCAAGGGTTTCCAATTCATCAACCCCAACGCCAGCCGCACCTGCGGTTGCGGCGAAAGTTTCAGCATCTGACCTTTTTTGAAATTGCGTGATGGCACAAGACAATGAACTCCTGCGGGAGGTGGCGGGCCGCGAGTACGAGTACGGCTTCGTCACCAACATCGAGAGCGAACTGGCCCCCAAGGGGCTGAACGAGGACACGATCCGCTTCATCAGCGCCAAAAAGGAGGAGCCTGAATGGATGCTGGAATGGCGGCTGAAGGCCTTCCGCCACTGGCTTACCATGGAAGAGCCCACCTGGGCCCTGCTGAAATACCCCGAGATCGATTTCCAGGATGCGCACTACTACAGCGCACCCAAGCAAAAGCCGCAACTGAACAGCTTGGACGAGGCCGACCCGGAATTGATCAAGACCTTCGAGAAGCTGGGGATCTCACTGCAGGAACAGAAGCGCCTGGCAGGCGTGGCCATGGACGTGGTGTTCGACAGCGTGAGCGTGAAGACCACCTTCCAAGAGACGCTGAAGGAGAAGGGCATCATTTTCTGCAGCTTCAGCACCGCTGTGCGCGAACACCCCGAACTGGTGCGCAAGTACATGGGCACCGTGGTACCGCCCACCGATAACTTCTACGCGGCGCTCAACAGCGCCGTGTTCAGCGATGGCAGCTTCTGCTACATCCCGCCGGGCGTGCGCTGCCCCATGGAACTGAGCACCTATTTCCGCATCAACTCGGCCAATACCGGCCAATTCGAGCGCACCCTGCTCATCGCCGACGAGGGTTCGTACGTGAGCTACCTGGAAGGCTGCACCGCCCCCATGCGCGATGAGAACCAAATGCACGCCGCAGTAGTGGAGCTGGTGGCCATGAAGGACGCCGAGATCAAATACAGCACCGTGCAGAACTGGTACCCCGGCGATGCCGAGGGCAAGGGCGGCGTGTACAACTTCGTTACCAAGCGCGGCATCTGCGCGGGCGACCGGGCCAAGATCAGCTGGACGCAGGTGGAGACCGGCAGCGCGATCACCTGGAAGTACCCGAGCTGCATCCTCAAGGGCGACCACAGCGTGGGCGAATTCTACAGCGTGGCGCTTACCAAGGGCTTCCAACAGGCCGACACGGGCACCAAAATGACCCACATCGGAAAGGGCAGCCGCAGCATGATCATCAGCAAGGGCATCAGCGCCGACCGCAGCAACAACAGCTACCGCGGCCTGGTAAAGGTGAACAAGAGCGCCAAGGGCGCCCGCAACTTCAGCCAATGCGATTCGCTGCTGCTGGGCGACCGCTGCGGTGCGCACACCTTCCCCTACATCGAAAGTGAGAACCCTAGCGCCATGGTGGAGCACGAGGCCACCACGAGCAAGATCGGCGAGGACCAGCTCTTCTACCTCAACCAGAGGGGCATACCGCCGGAAAAAGCCGTAAGCCTGATCGTGAACGGCTACTGCAAGGAGGTGCTGAACCAACTGCCCATGGAGTTCGCCGTGGAAGCGCAGAAGCTGCTGGCGGTAAGCCTGGAGGGAAGCGTGGGCTAGAGGCGCGGTGGTTTTGCCGCTGAGGCGCGGAGGCGCGGGGAATGCCGCGACCGCGACGGGTTTCATCCACAGAAAACACAGAGGCCACAGAGAAATGCCTTGGCCGCGAAGGGTTGACCGCGGAGGATCCACAAGGCACCCGTAGGGTCGAACCTGAGGTTCGGCCCTACGGGCTCACGCCTCGGGGCCCTCTACCTTGGGCTCTGCGGTTTTTTCCGGCCGCATTTGCGGGAACAGCAGCACTTCCTGGATCGCGGGGTTGTCCGTGAGCAGCATCACAAGGCGGTCCATGCCGATGCCGATGCCGCTGGTGGGGGGCATGCCGAATTCCAGGGCGCGCAGGAAATCCTGGTCGATGTACATGGCCTCGTCGTCGCCGCGCTCCATCAGCTTTTGCTGGGCCTCGAAACGCTCGCGCTGGTCGATCGGGTCGTTCAGCTCGCTGTAGGCATTGGCCACCTCAAAGCCGCCCACGAATAGCTCGAAGCGCTCGGTAAGCCGCGGGTCCTTGCGGTGCTTCTTGCACAAAGGGCTCATCTCCACGGGGAAGTCCATCACGAAGGTGGGCTGGATCAACTCCGGCTGCACCAGCCCGCTGAACAGCTCATCGATCAGTTTGCCCTTGCCCATGGAGGCCGTTACCTCAATACCGTGCTGCTTGCACAGCTCGCCCAGCGTGCGCTCGCTCATTTCAAGCACGTCCTTGCCGGTCTTTTCCTGTATGCTGCCGCACATGGTGATCCGCTTGAACGGCTGGCCGAAATCGATCTCCTTGCCTTGGAAAGCGGCCTTCGTGCTGCCGTTGGCCGCCGTGGCCACGGTGCGCAGCACGCCTTCGATGTAATCCATCATCCAGCGGTAGTCCTTGTAGGCCACGTACAGCTCCATCACCGTGAACTCCGGATTGTGGGTGCGGTCCATCCCCTCGTTGCGGAAGTTCCGGCTGAACTCGAACACGCCATCGAAGCCGCCCACGATCAAGCGCTTCAGGTACAGTTCGTTGGCAATGCGCAGGTACAGCGGCATGTCCAGCGCGTTGTGGTGCGTAATGAACGGCCGCGCGGCGGCACCGCCGGGAATGGGCTGCAGCACCGGCGTATCCACCTCGATGTAGCCGCTTTCCTGGAAGCTTTTCCGCATGGCGTCGAAAACCCGGGCACGCTTCAGGAAGGTTTCCTTCACCTGCGGATTCACCACCAGGTCCACGTAGCGCATGCGGTAG